>NZ_JBNPLQ010000032.1:0-29606 GCF_050313575.1 Candidatus Pseudoscillospira sp. SGI.172
ATCCAATCAAATCATATCATATAATCGGAAACATCCTCCGCCTTTTGTCCTTTTTCTAATGCATCAAACTGAGCCTTGATTTGCTCATTCCGTTTAACATTCATGCCATTAGGAAGATATTTAAGGTCATCTTCCTTGATGTCGATCTCTGCAATATTGTTTTTCTCGCCGTATTGCGGGAAATTGACCAGCCAATAACCGTCTACTTTTTGTTCATAACAGATCCAACCCTGCATTCCTTTGTGTACGCCTTCCCGGGCATATTTTTCTTTTTCCACGATCACTTCAACACAATCCATCATCTGCATTTTATTCACCTCCGTACGGTGTTGTCAGTCGTATCCCGCCATCAGGCTCAACCATCCAACCTGATATAAACGATACTGTTCCATCGCCGTTTCTTCTCGGAATTTTGATTCTGATGCTTATTCTTTGACCTGCGAAATTTAACCTTCCCAATTCATAATTTCCAGATACATACTTTTCTCTTGCCTGTCGTTCTATTTCTTTTTGCAGCCATAGCGCATCCTCAACTGTATAGCCCCATTCATGAAACAGTTTATCTTTCCCGTGCGGATGTTTACCTCTGGTATTAAACAAATATGGGTCAAATTTGCTGTATGCACTATGTGTTGAAGCGTTGCTGACAACGATGGTATAAGGAATCGGGTCTAATGTACAGTGCAATAAGGATGATGTGGACAAGGTGGGGCTTTTTCTTTCTGAAACCAACAGCCATCCAACTTCAAGCATTCCTCGCAGTGCGTTTTGCCTTCTGAATGATGTGTCTATTTGACCTAGCTTGGTAGTTCGGCACCCTTTTGTATTGTACCGAAACATTGCTTATAGTACCAACAGTTGTTCCCCCTTGAAAGTATAAGAAAATCATTTTTCATAAATAGGGGGAAATAGGCAAAAAGTTGCACGTTTCCGTACAACTATCACAGAACAATTTTAAAATAAAAAATCGGAGTACCCCGAAGGATACTCCGATGGTGCGGATGGCGGGACTTGAACCCGCACGTCCATAGGGACACCAGCACCTCAAGCTGGCCAGTCTACCAATTCCAGCACATCCGCATCTGTGCCCATCGACTGAACACTATGATAGTATAGCGGCTGAAGGGAAGATTGTCAAGTCATTTCTTTGGAAGAATCACGGTAAATGTGGTCCCTGCCTCCGGGGTGCTGACCACCGTGATGCGGCCCCCGTGCGTTTCCGCAATGCTTCTGGCAATGGCCAGACACAGACCGTAGCCGCCCTGATCCCGGTCCCGGGCGGCGTCGGCCCGATAGAAGCGTTCGAAGAGGTGGGGGAGATGCCCGGCAGGGACAGCCGGACCAGCGCTGTGGACGGAAAGGCGCAGCTTCTCCCCCTGACGGTCCAGGGTGACAGTGACGGCACCCCGTTCCCCGGCATACTTGATGGCGTTGTCCAGGAGGATGGCCATCAGCCGTCGG
The DNA here is from genome assembly GCF_050313575.1 of Candidatus Pseudoscillospira sp. SGI.172. NCBI lineage: Bacteria > Bacillati > Bacillota > Clostridia > Candidatus Pseudoscillospira > Candidatus Pseudoscillospira sp. SGI.172. The sequence goes on from NZ_JBNPLQ010000032.1 coordinate 1,462, forward strand.
AGCTGTCCATCATCCCCCAGAAGCGTGAGTCCGGAGGTCACATGTTCGGAGAGAGACTCCCTTTTCAAAGGCAACCGACTCCAGTAGGTGATCCACTTGGCCTGACCCTCCACCGAGTCCGGCCGGTGTGCCAGAACAATGCCCGTATTGGCCCAAATGACAGCGATGGGGGTCTTGGGTTCGTGGGAGGCGTCGGCCACGAACTGCCGCTGCCAGGCCTTTTCCGCCGGGCGCAGGGAGAGGTTGGCCGGGAAGAGAGATCAGGAAAAAGCCCGCCAGTTCCAGCAGTCCAACCACCAGGCAGATGAGGATCAGCTGACCGATGGAACCGCTCTCCCACCTCCGGTCGGCAAAGGCGATGCGGATGATACCCGCACTGTCGGTCTCCCGGAGATAACGCAGATCATAGCTGCTCAGCCCCCCGGCGTCCCCTGCCAGGGTCAGCACCTCGGCCACCACACTGTCCAGGGTGGATTCGTCCACTGAAACGTTGTTGCCCTGATTGAGGGAGCGGATGGAACCGTCTTCCGCCGGCGTGACGGAGAAGACGGGCACCATAGTGTAGTCCCGTTTCCCATCCCCCGGGGAGGGGGCCTGAGGCATCTCCTCCCGGGAACCGATCTCCAAGCGGGGCAGGGTGTAGCCTTTGCTCCACTTGAGGGCCATCTGCATGGCCCACATGTTCAGGCCGGCGGGCTGGCGGGAGTGAGTGCCACCAACACGGCGAACACAATGAGCAGTACCAGCGTCACCAGCAGCATGTTGGCGGCAATGAATTTTCGCCGAAGTTTCCGGATCATACCGTCGGCACCTCCAGGAAGTAGTCCACTTTCCGAGCTGTCCCGATGGTGATCGCAGAATCCAGGAAAGCCAATTTTTTTCGCAGAAAGGAAATATAGACTTCCACGTTGTTGTCCTCGGCCTCGGATTCCAGCTCCCAGACCTTGGCGATGATATCGTCTTTGGGCACCACTGCATGGCAGTTGGCCATGAGAAGGCGCAGGACCTCAAATTCCTTGAAGCCCATCCGGACCGAGTCGTCGCCCCGGATGAGGCACCGCGCGTCCAGCCGGAGCATCACATCCGGGATAACGGCGTCGTACTGCTCGGTGAGGGCGTAGCCCAGGCCGTCCGCCCCGTCGTAGACCACATCAGCCTGGTAGCGCTGCTCGGTCATGATCTGGCACAGAGCCTCCGCCAGGTGCTTTTCATCTTCGACGATCAGGGTCCGCATGACAGGCTCTGCCTTTCTCGCGTGTTTTCCCATTGTATTCCGGAAAGCTGAAATTTGTCGGAACAGTTTTTCTTTTCAGTATAACAGATTTCCCGGGTGATTTTTACGCTGAGTTCACAAAAGTTTTCCAAAGCTTTCAGGGCAATTTCAGCTTGTCTGACTATACTGGGCGGGAAACCCAACGTGGGAGTGCAAAGAAGTATGAGCTTGTAGCAGAAAAAACGACAGCGGAGACTGAGGCATCCGCTCCGGCTCCAAAACGGAAGATGACCCGGAAGCGCACGGTGGCGCTGGCAGCGGCGGCAGCCCTGCTGTGCGGTGTGCGCCGACTTTGACGGGGAGGACGCCGTAGCGGCAGACGGCGTGCGGGTTCCCATAGCCTTCAGGCTGCAAGTCTACAATGACGACAGCAATCGCTGGATCACCCTGGCCGAGGCCGAGGGGTACAGCGATACAATGACTGTTTATTACAGCGGCACATTGGGCAAAGACGCCAAGGTCCGGCTCATCGCGGTCGGAGGCTGAACAAATTTGCGCAAAAAAGATCCCGCACGGCCCGATAACCGGGGGTGTGGGATCTTTTGCGCCGCTTAAACCGCTTCGATGACTCCGCAGGCCAGACGGGAGCCGCTGTCCCCGGAGGGCTGGGTGCGAAAATCATCCGGCCGTTCGTGGATCACCACCGAGCGTCCCACCACTTCTTCCGGGCGGAACCGGTCAGTGTACACCTGCATCAAAGCGGCGCCCTGACCGGAGGAGAGCAGCGGGGGCAGATCGCCGCTGTGCCAGGGATGGGGGACGTTGTGGGGATCGTAATGTCCGCCTGCGGACGCAAAGGACACGTCGCCCCCCGCCGCGCAGCTTCCGTTGGTATGGATATGAAAGCCCAGAAAGCCGGGAATGGGCAGTCCTACCGCCCGGGCAATGATCAGCGTCCCGCGCCCGTAGGGGCAGAACAGGACCTCGCCCCGCAGGTTTGGATGGGTCTCGTCGCCCCGGAGCTGAGCCCGGGCGGCGGGGCGGGGCAGGGAAACAGAATGGTTCATGGCGCAGACCTCCTTTCCCATGCCTATGCCCGACAGTGATGCAAGGTGACGATGGACGAAAGCGGGAAAAAGTGGTACAATGGCCCAAAGGCAGCCGCGGAAGCAGGGCTGCGGGGCAGCGGGACCAAGATGCTCCCCAGATTTCAGCGGGGTGAGAAAATGAAAAAAGCGGCATTTATCGGAACGGGAAATATGGGCTCTGCCCTGGTCAGAGCGGCCTGCCGGGCGCTGGGCGCGGAGAATGTGGCGGTGTCCAACCGCACGCCCTCTAAGGCGGAAGAACTGGCAAGGGAAACCGGCTGTCAGGCATTCGGTTCTAACCGGGCGGCGGCGGAGTCTGCCGAGTATGTCTTTTTGTGCGTGAAGCCCAAGCTGATCCGGGGGGTAGCGGAGGAGCTGGCCGACCTGCTGCCTGGCCGGGCGGTGGTGTCGGTGGCCGCCGGCGTTCTGCTGAACGATTTGCAGGGCTGGGTGGGGGAGGACGTTCCCGTTCTACGCATCATGCCCAACACCCCCTGCGCCATCGGAGTGGGTATGACGGCCCTGTCCGGTGGGAAAACCGCAAGGGAAAAACACTTTACAGATGTTGAAATGATCCTCTCGGCCACCGGACGGGTGGAACGGCTGGAGGAGGGGCTGATAGACGCATTCAGCGCCGTGGCCGGTTGCGGCCCGGCATTCCTCTACCCCTATATTGAGGCGTTGGCCGACGGCGGCGTGGCTGCCGGTCTGCCCCGGAACAAGGCCCTGCGCTACGCAGCCCAGACCACTTTGGGGGCGGCCTCCATGGTGCTGGAGACCGGTGCTCATCCCGGCAAGCTCAAGGACGACGTATGCTCGCCCGGCGGCTCCACCATCGCCGGTGTGGCCGAGCTGGAGCGCCACGGCCTGCGGGCTGCGGCCATCGACGCGGTGCTGGCGGCCTGGAAAAAGAATGGGCAGCTTGGCAAGTAGAAGCACATGACAATCGAGTCTGCGGAAAAATTTGGTGAACTTGCATAATTTCTTTTAGGAAAGCTGATTCTTTTCGAGTATTTTTCTTGCAAAACCCATTTTTGGGCGCTATAATAGTACAGCATTGATTCCCCTGCGGGGAGACTGTTAGAGAAGGGAAGTGGCGCTGGATGAGTGAGTACATCATCGAGATGTGCAATATCACGAAAGAGTTCCCCGGTATCATTGCCAATGATGACATCACCTTACAGCTCAAAAGGGGCGAGATCCACGCTTTGCTGGGCGAGAACGGAGCGGGAAAATCCACGCTGATGAGCGTTCTGTTCGGCCTTTATCAGCCGGAGAAGGGTGTGATCCGGAAAAACGGCGAGGAGGTCCGGATCAAGGACCCCAACGACGCCAACGCGCTGGGGATCGGCATGGTGCATCAGCATTTCAAGCTGGTGCATAATTTCACCGTCCTCCAGAACATCGTTCTGGGTATGGAGACTACTCAAAACGGCTTTTTGAAGATGGACGAGGCCCGGAAAAAGGTCATGGCCCTCTCCGAGCAGTACGGCCTGCGGGTGGACCCGGACGCCCTCATCGAGGATATCACCGTGGGCATGCAGCAGCGGGTGGAGATTTTGAAGATGCTCTACCGGGACAATGAGATTCTCATCTTTGACGAGCCCACCGCCGTCCTCACTCCCCAGGAGATCGAAGAGCTGATGAAGATCATGAAGGATCTGGCCGCCGAGGGCAAGAGCATCCTCTTCATCACCCACAAGCTCAATGAGATCAAGGAGGTGGCCGACCGCTGCACCGTGCTGCGCAAGGGCAAGTACATCGGCACCATCTCGGTCTCCGGTGTGACCAAGGAAGAGATGAGCGAGATGATGGTGGGCCGGAAGGTGGAGCTCAAGGTAGACAAGGGTCCCGCCCATCCCACCGACGTGGTCTTTGAGACCGAGGGCCTCACCGTGGTCAACAAGGAGCACGGGAAAAAAGTGGTCAACAATGTCTCCCTGAAGGTGCGCCGGGGGGAGATCGTCTGTGTGGCGGGCATCGACGGCAACGGCCAGACCGAACTGGTCCAGGCCATCACAGGGCTTATGAAGCCGGACTCCGGCAGTGTGAAGCTCAAGGGGGAGGACGTGACCCGCGCCTCCATCCGCTACAAGAACACCCACGGCCTGGGCCATATCCCCGAGGATCGGCACAAGCACGGTCTGGTGCTGGACTACCCCCTGGCCTACAATCTGGTGCTCCAGAGCTATTTTGAGCCGGCGTACTGCTCCGGCGGCTTTTTGCGCTACGACAAGATCTTTCAGTACGGAGACAAGCTCATCGAGAAGTATGACATTCGCTCCGGGCAGGGGGGCAGGACCATCGCCCGCTCCATGTCCGGCGGCAACCAGCAGAAGGCCATTGTGGCCCGGGAGATCGACCGGGACCCCGACCTGCTCATCGCCGTGCAGCCCACCCGGGGCCTGGATGTGGGCGCCATCGAGTACATCCACCACCAGCTGGTGGCGGAGCGGGACAACGGCAAGGGCATCCTGCTGGTCTCTCTGGAGCTGGACGAGGTGATGAATCTGTCCGACCGCATTCTGGTCATCTACGAGGGCGAGATCGTGGCCGAGCTGGACCCCCGGGCGGTCACGGTGCAGGAGCTGGGACTTTACATGGCGGGCTCCAAGAGAAAGGCGGTGGGCTGAACATGAGAAAGCGGTTTGCAAACATGCTCCAGTCCCACGGCGGGAAGGGGGGGGACGCGGCGTGAAAACCAACGGAAATCTGCTGGACCGGCAGGGCTTCCGCAACGCCCTGGCCTCTGTGCTCGCCATCCTCATCGGTATGCTGGTGGGGCTGATCATTCTGCTTATCTCCAATCCCGCCAAGGCGCTGCCCGGCTTCTGGGCCATCGCCACCGGCGGCGTGGCCAACCGGAAGAACATGGGGCAGGTGCTCTACTACGCCACCCCCATCGTCATGACCGGCCTGTCCGTGGGCTTTGCCAAAAAGACCGGACTCTTTAATATCGGGGCCTCCGGCCAGTATATCATGGGAGCTTTCGCGGCGGTCCTGGTGGGGGTGAAGTGCACCTTCCTGCCCGCCGGACTCCAGTGCCTGGCCGCCATTCTGGCCGCCGCCCTGACGGGCGCGCTGTGGGGCTGCGTGCCCGGCCTTTTGAAGGCCTACTGCAATATCAACGAGGTCATCGCCTGCATCATGATGAACTACATCGGCATGTCTACGGCAAACCTCCTGGTGCGCAAATTCATTTTTGACCGGGCCAAGAACCAGTCCCTCCAGCCCGCCGCCTCCGCCGTACTGCCCAAGCTGGGCTTTGACAAGCTCTTCGTGGACGGAGGCGCGCCCTCCAGCGCCAACGCGGGCTTCCTGGTGGCCGTGGTGCTGGGCGTGGCGGTGTGGGTCATCCTGGAAAAGACCAGACTGGGCTTTGAGCTGAAAGCCTGCGGCTACAACCGGGACGCGGCCAAGTACGCCGGCATCAGCGACAAGAAGAATATCCTGCTGGCCATGGTTTTTGCCGGCGGACTGGCCGGGATCGGCGGAGCCCTCTACTATCTCTCGGGCGCGGGTTCCGGCATCCCCGTGCTGGACGTGCTGGCCGCCGAGGGCTTCAACGGCATCCCCGTGGCCCTGCTGGGTATGTCCAACCCCATTGCCATCATTTTTACCGGTACTTTCATGGCCTATCTGACGCAGGGCGGCCTGTCCATGCAGACGTTCGGCTTCCCCACACAGATCGTGGACATCATCTCCTCCGTCATCATCTACTTTGCCGCCTTCGCCCTCTTCTTCAGCCAGACCATTGAGAAGTTCCGCCACCGCCAGGTGGAGAAGCGGCGGGCCGCGGCGCAGACCGAGAAAGGAGGCGAGACGCAGTGAGCGGACTGAACCTTGTGATCTTTATCGTCCAGCAGATGATGAGCTTTTCCGTGCCTTTGCTCATTGTGGCCCTGGGCGGCCTGTTCGCAGAGCGCTCCGGCATCGTCAACATCGCTCTGGACGGCACCATGATCATCGGCGCGTTCACCGGGATCATGTTCCTCCACCTCTTCCAGAACCCGGAGGCCGCTTCGGAGCAGGGAATGCTGCTGCTGGCTCTTCTGGTCTCGGCGGTCACCGGCGTGATGGTCAGCCTGGTCCACGCCTATGCCTCCATCAACATGAAGGCCGACCAGACCATTTCCGGCACCGCCATCAACGTCTTTGCCCCCGCCATCTCCATCTTCGTGGCTCGGCTGGTGCTGGGGGTGCAGCAGGTGCCCTTCGCCAACCACTTTGCCATCGACAAGGTGCCCGTGCTGGGGGACATCCCCGTCATCGGCCCCATGTTCTTCCAGAAGTGCTACCTCACCACCTACATCGGCTTCCTCATTCTGGCGGTCGCCGCCGTGGTCCTCTACAAGACCCGCTTCGGCCTGCGGCTGCGGGCCTGCGGTGAGCACCCCCAGGCGGCCGACTCGGTGGGCATCAACGTCTACCGGATGCGTTATGCCGGAACCCTGATCTCGGGCGCGCTGGCGGGCATCGGCGGACTGGTGTTCGTCATCCCCACCTCCACCAACTTCAACGCCACCGTCTCCGGTTACGGCTTCCTGGCCCTGGCGGTGCTCATCTTCGGCCAGTGGAAACCGGGACGCATCCTCTTTGCGGCGCTGTTCTTCGGCCTGATGAAAACCATCGCCGCCACCTATTCCGTGATCCCCGGGCTGGTGGCCCTGAATATCCCCAGCGACATCTACAAGATGATCCCCTATATCGCCACGCTGGTGGTGCTTGCCTTCACGGCCCGCAACTCCCAGGCTCCCCGGGCGGAGGGCATCCCCTACGACAAGGGCGAGCGCTGAATATCGATCTTCAACGGCGGACAGCAAAAAGCTGTCCGTCGTTTTTTCGCGGGTTTTCGGAAAACCGCTTGACAAAAGCCTATTGACGTACTATGATAACACTACACCCCAGGGGGGTATTTATAGCGATTTGGAAAGGGGAGTGCGCGGCTTTGATGGCAGACAGGACCAAGGTGCTCCGGCTGCTCAAGACCGCCCGGGGCCAACTGGACGGAATCTTGAAAATGGTGGAGGAGGACCGCTACTGCATCGACATCTCCCAGCAGGTGATGGCGGCCGAGGCCATGCTCAACCGGGTGAACCGGGAGATTTTGGCCGCCCATCTCCGGGGGTGCGTCCAACAGGCCGCTACCGCCGAGGACCGGGAGGAAAAGGTGGAGGAATTGGTGTCCACTTTGGACAAGATATTGAAGTGATTTCAAAGAGAGCGTGAGGAAATTCCATGAGACAAAAATTTACGGTGACCGGAATGACCTGTTCCGCCTGTTCCGCCCATGTGGAGAAGGCAGTGTCCGCGCTGGAAGGGGTCTCCGGCGTGAATGTGAATCTGCTGGGGGGCTCCATGCAGGTGGATTACGATCCCGCTGCCCAGAATCCGGACTCCATTATTGCCGCGGTGACCCGTTCCGGCTACGGCGCGCTCCTCCCGGGCAAGGCGGGGAAGGAGCGGTCCGGGACGGGGGCGCCCTCCATGGAGGAGGAGCTCCGGGGGATGAAGCGGCGGCTGGTGATCTCCTTCGGGTTTTTGATCCCCCTCTTTTATCTCTCCATGGGCCATATGATGGGCTGGCCCATCCCCGGCTTTCTGCACGGGCGGGCAAACGCTCTGACCTTCGCCCTGACCCAGTTCCTGCTTCTGCTGCCCATCCTGTACGTCAACGACAAATATTATAAGGTGGGTTTCAAGACTTTAGCCCACCGCGCCCCCAACATGGATTCCCTTATCGCCCTGGGCTCGGCGGCCGCCGTCATTTACGGTGCGGCGGCCCTCTACCAGATCGGCTGGGGACTGGGCCACGGGGACGCGGCCCGGGTGGAGCGGTGGTCTATGGACCTCTACTTTGAATCCGCCGGAATGATCCTGACCCTCATCACCCTGGGCAAATTTCTGGAGACCCGCTCCAAGGGCAAGACGGGGGAGGCCATCTCCCGGCTCATGGATCTGGCTCCCAAGACGGCCTCCGTCCTCCGGGACGGAAAAGAGACCGTGATCCCGGTGGAGGAGGTGGCGGTGGGCGACCTTCTGGTGGTGCGCCCCGGACAGGCCATCCCGGTGGACGGGGAGATCGTGGAGGGCAGCACCTCGGTGGATGAGTCCGCCCTCACCGGGGAGTCCATCCCCGTGGACAAGGGCCCCGGGGACCGGGTGACGGCGGCGGCCATCAATCAGTCGGGCTCCGTTACCTTCCGGGCCACCCGGGTGGGGGACGACACCACCCTGGCCCAGATGATCGCCCTGGTGGACGAGGCGGCCTCCTCCAAAGCGCCCATTGCCAAGCTGGCCGACAAGGTGGCCGGAATCTTTGTGCCGGTGGTCATCGCTATCGCCCTGCTCACCGCCGCAGTCTGGTTTTTCGCCGCCCGGGATCTGAGCCGGGCGCTCACCGCCGGCGTGGCCGTGCTTGTGATCTCCTGCCCCTGCGCCCTGGGTCTGGCCACGCCGGTGGCCATCATGGTGGGCACTGGAAAAGGCGCGGAGAACGGAATCCTCTTCAAGTCCGCCGAGGCGTTGGAGGGCCTGCGGGCCATCCAGACCGTGGTGCTGGACAAGACGGGCACCGTCACCCAGGGCAAGCCCGTGGTCACTGACCTGCGCCCGGTGGGGGAGACCACCGAGGAGGAACTTCTCTGCGTGGCTGCCTCCCTGGAAAAGCCCTCGGAGCATCCCCTGGCCCAGGCGGTGGTGGCCGAGGCGGAGGCGCGGGGCATCCCGCTGGTCCCCGCCGAGCGCTTCCGGGCTGTCCATGGCCGGGGCGTGTCGGCGACCATTCAGGGGGCCGATTTCCTGGCAGGCAACCGGGCCATGATGGAGGAGCACGGGGTGGATCTGACCGCCGCCGGGCGCGCCCCCGAGGATCTGGCGGGCGCGGGTAAGACGCCGCTCTACTTTGCCGAGGACGGCAGGCTGATGGGGCTGGTGGCGGTGGCCGATACGGTGAAGCCCACCAGCGCCGCCGCCATTGCCGCCCTGCGAAGGCTGGGTCTGGACGTGGTGCTGCTCACCGGGGACAATCGCCGCACCGCACAGGCCATTGCAAAGGAACTTGACTTGACAGATGTCGTGGCGGAAGTGCTGCCCCAGGACAAGGAGAAGATCATCGCGGAGCTCCAGGCCGAGGGGCGGAAGGTGGCCATGATCGGCGACGGCATCAACGACGCCCCCGCCTTGGCACGGTCCGATGTGGGGCTGGCCATCGGCGCGGGCACCGACGTGGCCATCGAGTCGGCCGACGTGGTGCTCATGAAGAGTGACCTCATGGACGCGGTCACCGCCATCGAGCTCTCCCGGGCCACCCTGCGCAACATCAAAGAAAACCTCTTCTGGGCATTTTTCTACAATGCCGTCTGCATCCCTCTGGCCGCCGGGGTGTTTTACCCGATTTTCCACCTCCAGCTCTCGCCCATGATCGCCGCGGCGGCCATGTCCCTGAGCTCGGTGTGCGTGGTGTCCAACGCCCTGCGGCTGAAGCTGTTCAAGCCCCGGCATGCGGAATCTGCGGCGCCGGAAGATCCAAATAAAAAAGAAGGAGCGAATCATACCATGGAAAAGAAACTCATCATCGAGGGCATGATGTGCCAGCACTGCGTGGCCCACGTCACCGAGGCCCTCACCAAGCTGGACGGAGTCACCGCCACAGTGGATCTGGAGACCAAGACCGCCACCGTCACCGGGGACGCCACCGACGAGGCGCTCAAGCAGGCTGTGGCCAACGCGGGGTATACGGTCACCGATATTCGATAAGACGCACTGGAGGGGGCCGGGCAATTTTGCCCGGCCCCCTCGCCGTCCCCGTTGTATTTTTCCTTCGGTTATGGTAGACTGGAGCCAAACAGGGAGGGAGGCCTCGACATGTCCACGCTGCTGATTAAAAACGCCCGCTACATCGTCTCCTGCGACGACAGGGACACCCTCTATGAGCGGTGCAATCTGTTCATCCGGGACAACGCCGTGGAGTATATCGGCCCCGAGGCCCGACAGGCCGAGCAGGTGATCGACGCTTCGGATATGGCGGTCTACCCGGGGCTCATCAACACCCACCACCACCTTTATCAGATTTTCTCCCGCAACCTCCCGGAGGTCCAGCGGATGGAGCTGTTTCCCTGGCTGGTGACCCTCTATGAGGTCTGGAAGAACCTGGACGAGGAAGTGGAGACCTGCGCTGCGCTCTCCGGGCTGGCGGAGCTTGCCAAAACGGGCACTACCACCTGTTTTGACCACCACTATGTCTTTCCCAAGTACGGCGGGGATCTGATCGCCGCCGAGTTCCGGGCCGCGGAGCAGGTGGGGATGCGGTTTGTGGCCTCCCGGGGGTCCATGGATCTGTCCAAAAAGGACGGAGGACTGCCCCCTGACAGCGTGGTGCAGACCATCGACGCGATCATGGCCGATTCCGAGCGGCTGGTCCGGGTGTGGCATGACGACAGCCGGTTCTCCATGCACCAGGTGGCGCTGGCCCCCTGCTCGCCCTTCTCGGTGTCCACTGACCTCCTGCGGGAGAGCGCCAAGCTGGCCCGGTCCCTGGGTGTGCGGCTGCACACCCATGTGGCCGAGACCCGGGACGAGGAGGATTTCACCCTGCAAAAATTCGGCCTGCGGCCGCTGGAGTACATGCATTCGGTGGGCTGGACCGGCCCGGACGTGTGGTATGCCCACGGCATCTGGTTCAACGACGACGAGCTGCGCCTGCTGGCCGAGACCGGCACCGGCGTAGCTCACTGCCCCATCTCCAACATGAAGCTGGCCTCCGGCGTGTGCCGCCTGCCCGAGATGCTGCGGCTGGGGGTCAACGTGGGCCTGGCGGTGGACGGCGCGGCCTCCAACGACGGCTCCAACCTGCTGGAGGAGCTGCGGGTATGCTATCTGCTCCACCGGCTCCATGCCAGCGCCGCCGCCCCTACGGGTTACGACATTCTGAAGCTGGCCACCCGGGGCTCTGCCCGGCTGCTGGGACGCATCGACATCGGCGCGCTGGCCCCCGGAATGGCCGCCGACCTGTTCCTCATCCGCCTGACCCGCCCCGAGCTGGCGGGGGCCCAGTTCGACCCCATGTCCCTGCTGGGCACCGTGGGCTTCAAAGGACCGGTGGATTACACCATCATCAACGGCGTCCCCGTGGTGCAGAACGGGGAGCTGGTGACTCTGGACGAGAGGGAGACGGCGGCCCGGGCCAACCAGGTTTGCCGGAAATACCTGCGCCGGTAAAGTATTCGTTCTTTTAAAAAAGTCTTGACAGAGACCGGAAAGACTGGTATAATATCAGAGCACAATAAAGAAGGAACGGTTTCGTCCTCACCTCTCGGCCAGAGTCGAAGGGGTCAACATGGTATCTCTCGCCGGAATATCCGGCGATGGTTTGTCTTGTTGCACGGAGCCGCTCAGGCTCCGTGTTTTTTGTGCGTGTTGAATGGAGGTGCTTTTACTATCAGCAGTAACAAAGGTCATCAGATCAATGAAGAGATCCGGGATAAGGAAGTGCGCCTGGTTTCCGCCGACGGCGAGCAGCTGGGTATCCTGTCTGCCCGGGAGGCCCTGGAGAAAGCCGAAGAGGCCGGAATGGACCTGGTGAAGATTTCACCGAACGCCGTACCGCCGGTCTGCAAGCTCATGGACTACGGAAAGTTTAAGTTTGAGCAGACAAAGCGGGAAAAAGAGGCAAAGAAGAACCAGCATGTGGTGGAGGTCAAAGAAGTCCGGATGTCTCCCAGCATCGACGTCAACGACTTCAATGTCAAACTGCGCAACGCCCAGAAGTTCCTCGCCGAGGGGGACCGGGTGAAGGTCACCGTGCGCTTCCGGGGCCGTGAGATGGCCCATACTGAGATCGGCCGTGACCTGCTGCTGAAGTTTGCCGAGCAGTGTGCCGAAGTGGCCAACATGGACAAGGAGCCCAAGCTGGACGGACGGCATATGTCCATCTTTCTGTCCGCCAAGGTCTCCAAGGAGTCCAAAAAGTAAGCAAGTCGATTTTACGATAAAGGAGAATTCACCATGCCTAAACTGAAGACCCACACCGGGGCGAAGAAGAGATTTAACCTGACCAAGACCGGCAAGGTCAAGCGGGCCCACGCCTATAAGTCCCATCTGCTCAATGGACACGGCAAGGACACCAAGCGGAAGAGAGGCCTCCGCAAGGGCGCTTACGCTGACGTGACCAACGCGGCCACCGTCAAGCGTATGATCCCTTACAAATAATTTGACTTTTTACTCAAATATAGGAGGTTTCAAATACCATGGCTAGAGTTAAAGGCGCAATGATGACGCGCAAGAGAAGAAATAAGGTCCTGAAGCTGGCGAAGGGCTACTGGGGCGCCAAGTCCAAGCACTTCAAGATGGCCAACGAGCAGGTCATGAAGTCCCTGAAGTATGCCTACATCGGCCGTCGGCTGAAGAAGCGCGACTTCCGCTCCCTGTGGATCACCCGGATCTCCGCCGCCTGCAAGATGAACGGCATGAATTACTCCACCTTCGTCAACGGCCTGAAGAAGGCCAATGTGACCATTAACCGCAAGATGCTGGCTGAGATGGCCGTCAACGACAAGGCCGCCTTTACCCAGCTCACCGAGCTGGCCAAGCAGGCCCGGGCCTGAGTCCTTCCACCCAAGCGGTGAGATATGATTTCATATCTCGCCGCTTTTTATTTTCTGGGAAAACTTCAAAAGTCCTTGACCTTGCCGCAGCGTCAGGGAGTATGCTCAATCTGTCAGGAGGGATGCACCATGGAATACACGGTAAAAGCACTGGCTGAGCTGTCCGGGGTGACCCCACGCACCCTGCGGTGGTACGACCGGCTGGGCCTTTTGAAGCCGGGCCGCCTCACCCAGGCGGGGTATCGGCTCTACGGTCCGGCGGAGGTGGATCGGCTGCAGCAGATCCTCTTCTACCGGGAACTGGAGGTGCCGCTGGCCGAGATCGGCGCCATTCTGGATGACCCAAATTTTGACCGACAGGCGGCGCTGGAGGAGCACCTGAGGGCGTTGAGTGACCGCAGATCCAGGCTGGACGATCTTATCCTGACGGTGCAGCAGACGTTGCAGGAAGCGAAAGGAGAGATCATGATGCAAGACAAAGAGAAGTTCCGGGCCTTTCAAAAAAAAGCCGTGGAGGCTAATGAGATCCGCTACGGCAAAGAAGCGCGGGGGTGCTATGGAGACGCCGCGGTCAATGCCTCCAACTCGGCGTTCCTGTCCATGGATCAGGAGGAGCACCGCGCCTGGGAGGCTCTGGGGGCGGAGATCAACGATGCCCTTACTGACGCCGTTCGGTCGGGGGAGGATCCTGCCGGGGCGGAGGGACAGCGAATTGCCGCCCTTCATGCCCGGTGGCTGTGCTTCGGCGGACAGAAGTACGACCCTGCCCGCCACGCCGGAATCGCGGAGCTCTATCCCGCGGACCAGCGCTTCACTGACTACTACGACGGAGAAGTCCCAGGCTGCGCCGTGTTCCTTCGGGACGCAGTGAAAATCTATACCGGACGCTAGGCGAAAAAGAGATGGACTGCCGCATGGCAGTCCATCTCTTTTCTGTAAAGTAAAATTGATTTATAGTTATTCGAGACCTTCCAGTGCCGATTGAGCGAGCAGAGCGGCGGCGATAGGGAGGGCGTCGTCGTCGGTGGTGAACTGGCTGCTGTGCCAGCAGGGCATTTCCCGTCCGGGGTAGCCGGAGCCAAGCCAGTAGAAGAAGGCGGGCACGTCCCGGCCGAACACGGCGAAGTCCTCGGAGCCCATGGCAGGCTTGGGCTGCACGATGTTCTCCGGCCCCACCACGGCCTCCGCCGCCCTGCGGGCAAGAGCGGTCATCTCCGGGCCGTTCCAGGTCACGGGGACTTCGGGGATCAGGGTAAAATCGGCGGTGCAGCCGTAGGCGGCGGCGATCTGCCGGGCCAGCTCCTCCACCCGGCGCTCCGCCATGGCCTTGACCTCCTCGGACAGGGCGCGGATGCTTCCGGTCATGGTGACCTCATCGGGGGCAAAATTCTCGGGAGACCCGCCGTGGATGGAGCAGACGGCGCACACCAGACCCTCCAGAGGGTCGGCGTTGCGGCTGACCACGGACTGAACCCCCTGGATGAAGGCCGCGGCCGGAACCAGCACGTCAATGCATTTGTGGGGAGAGCCGCCGTGGCCCGTCCTGCCGTGGAAAACCACAATATAGTTGGATTTGCCTGCCATAATGGGGCCGGGGAGAAGGGCGATCTGCCCGCAGGGAACCTCCGGACGATTGTGCAGGCCGAACAGGCAATCCGGTTTACAGGGCAGCTTTTCCCAGAGCCCGTGGCGGATCATGGCCGCTGCCCCCTGGGTGAACTCCTCAGCCGGCTGGAAGAGAAAAACCACGTTTCCGGCCAGCTCGGCGCGGTGTGCGGAGAGAAGTGCGGCGGCGCCATAGAGAGCGGCGGTATGGAAGTCGTGGCCGCAGCCGTGCATCCGGTTGGGAATCTCCGAGACCACGGCCCCGCCCCCCGGCTCCTGCTGTTCCAGTGCATCGATGTCTGCCCGGAGCGCCACCGTCCGCCCCGGCTTCCCGCCCCGGAGGAGGCCAACTACGCCAGTCTCCATCCCCAGATCAATAAACTCCACACCCAGAGGGGCCAGCAGCTCCTTCAGACGGGCTGTGGTGCGGACCTCCTGAAAACTGGACTCCGGGTGGCGGTGGAGATCATCTTTCAGGGTTTTCATGTCACTGTAAAGCGTTTTTGCCTCCGCAAGAAAAGACATGGTTACTTCCTTTCCGGGGCTTGTCCCCTTGCCCAAAATCATATATAATATCATAATACTTTGACGAAAAAAATACAAGAGGGGGCAAGGATGTGGCGCAAAACGACTTTTCCCGGGGAACCATGTCCCGGAACATTTTGACCATGGCCCTGCCCATGACGGCGGCCCAACTCATCAACATCCTCTACAATATCGTGGACCGGGTCTACCTGGGGCATCTGGAAGGGGTAGGCCGTCTGTCCATCACCGGACTGGGGCTCTGCCTGCCCGTCATCTCCATTCTTATCGGGTTTGCCAACCTGTGCGGGATGGGAGGTGCGCCCCTGTGTTCCATCTGCCGGGGGAAGGGAGAGAATGAGGAAGCGGAGAGTGTAATGGGAAATTCCTTTACGCTTTTGATCCTGTTTGGAGTCGGACTGACTGCGATTTGCCTTCTGCTGAAACGGCCCATTCTCTACCTCTTCGGCGCCAGCGACGCCACATTTCCCTATGCGGACGACTATCTCACCATTTACCTCTGCGGCACGCTTTTCGTCATGATCGGACTGGGGATGAACCCCTTTGTCAACGCCCAGGGCTTCGGTCGGACGGGGATGATGACAGTGGCGCTGGGTGCGGCGGTGAATTTGGTGCTGGATCCTATTTTTATCTTCGGCTTTGGGATGGGGGTCCGGGGGGCCGCTCTGGCCACTGTGATCTCCCAGGCCTGCTCGGCGGTGTGGGTGCTGGGGTTCCTCACCGGTCCCAAGGCCATCCTCCGGCTGCGCCGGACGGCTTTGAAGCTCCGATGGGAGCGGGTGCGCCGCATTCTGGGTCTGGGCTCCTCCGGCTTTGTGATGGCCCTTACCAACTCCCTGGTGCAGATCCTGTGCAACGCCACCCTCCAACGGGTGGGGGGAGACCTCTATGTGGGCGTGATGACAGTGGTGAACTCGGTGCGGGAGATGGCCACCATGCCGGCCGCCGGAATCACCAACGGCTGCCAGCCTGTGCTGGGCTATAACTACGGCGCGGGACAGTACCGGCGGGTGCGGGAGGGCATCCGCTTCACCACCGCCGCCACCATGGGTTATACCGCGGCGATCTGGGTGGTGATCATGGCGTTTCCGGCGATGTTCATCCATATCTTCAACAGCGAGGCGGAACTGCTCTCCGCGGGTGTGCCTGCCTTCCGCATTTACTTTGCCGCCTTTTTCTGCATGGCCTTCCAGTTCATCGGCCAGTCGGTTTCGGTGGCGCTGAACCGGTCGAAGAGCGCGGTGTTTTTCTCCCTCTTCCGCAAGGCGTTTATCGTGGCGCCCCTGACGCTGCTGCTGCCTGCCCTGGGCTGGGGCGTGGACGGGGTGTTCTGGGCCGAACCCATCTCCAACGTGGTGGGCGGTCTGGCCTGCTTTATCACCATGTGGCTGACGGTTTATCTGCCTCTGGGGCACAAACCGGACGGCACGTGACAGTGTGTGGTTTGACCTTGCCCGGAGAGGGGAAAACTGGTATACTGTAAGTTACGGCTTTTCACCCAAACAGTCAGGAGGCACTTGGCAATGAAGCTCATGGTCATCGACGGCAATTCCATCATCAACCGCGCCTTCTACGGTGTGCGGCCCCTTTCCACCCGGGACGGGCTCCCCACCAACGCCGTATACGGCTTTCTCAATATTTTGCTCAAGCTGCTGGATGAGGAGGGACCGGACGCCCTGTGCGTCGCCTTCGACCTGAGGGCTCCCACCTTCCGGCATCTGGCCTACGAGGGCTACAAAGCCCAACGCAAGCCCATGCCGGAGGATCTGGTAAAGCAGGTGCCCCTCCTGAAAGAGGTGCTGGACGCGCTGAACATCCCCCGCTATGAGCTGGAGGGGTGGGAGGCCGACGACCTCATCGGCACCATCGCCGAAAAGGACACGGCGGCGGGCTGGGACACGGTGGTGGTGACGGGAGACAAGGATTCCCTCCAGCTCATCACCGACCGTGTCACCGTCAAGCTGGTGACCACCCGCATGGGGCAGACCACCACCAAAAATATGACGCCCGACGCGTTCCGGGCCGAGTACGGCTTTGATCCCATCCATATCATCGACCTCAAGGCCCTCATGGGGGATGCCTCGGACAACATTCCCGGGGTGAGGGGCATCGGGGAAAAGACCGCCATGGATCTCATCCGGCGCTTCAACACGGTGGCGTGCATCTATGAAAAGCTCCCCGATCTGGAGGGGGTCAAGCCCGGTGCGCTGAAAAAGCTGGACGAGGGCCGTGAGCAGGCGGAATTGTCTTACAATCTGGCCACCATCCGCCGGGACGCGCCGCTGGCCTTTGCCCCGGAGAATGCCCTCCGGCGGGAACCCGACCGCTCCGCCGCCTATGAGCTGTTTCTCCGGCTGGAGTTTGCCAAGCTCATCGAAAAACTGGGGCTGACTTCCGGCTCAGCGGGAGAAGCGGGGGAGGGCCAGACGCAGACGGGCGCCTGCGAGAGCGAGGTGGTCTCCGACCGGGCGCGGATGGAGGAGCTGCTGGCGCTGTGGCGACAGCGGGATCACGTTTCCCTGCTGACCCTCCCGGAGTTGTCGGGCGTGTGCGTGGAGTGGGGGGATGCGCACTGCGGCAGAGCCGCGCTCTGCTTTCCTGACCGTCTGGACTGCTACAACGACTTTCTCCGGGGGATCTTTGCCCCGGATATCCGCAAGGTCACCCACAGGGCAAAGGATCTGATGGGAGAGCTGCTGGCCGAGGGGCTGTCCCTTGAGGGATTTGTCTTCGACACCGAGCTGGCGGCCTATCTGCTGGCGCCCACCGACGGCAGCTATGAGCTGGATAAGCTGAGCGTATCCTACTTCAATTTCGAGACCGCCAAACCCCAGGTCTACCGCGCCCCCGGGGCCTTCAGCCCACTGCTGGCGCCGGAGGACGCACAGACGGCGGGGAAGGATCCCTATGCCGGGACGGAGGACCGGGAGGCGGCCGCCGCTGCCGTGTCCGGGCCCATAGGGGCCTTTCTGAGCCACACCGCTTTGGTGGAGGCCCTGTATGGAGAACTCTCCCGGCGGCTGGAGGAGCTGGGGCTCCATCAGGTCTATTATGATATCGAGCTGCCCCTCTGCCCGGTGCTGGCCGAGATGGAGCGCACCGGTGTCCTGGTGGACCGGAAGGCCCTGGCCCGGTTTGGGGAGATGCTGGAGACCCGGCTGAGGGAGGACGAGACCGCCATCTACGACCTGGCGGGGGAGACCTTCAACATCAATTCGACCCAGCAGATGGGACACATCCTCTTTGACAAGCTGGGCCTGCCCCCGGTGAAAAAGACCAAGACGGGCTATTCCACCAACGCAGAGGTGCTGGAGAAGCTCCGGGGAAAGCACCCCGTCATCGACGCCATTCTGGAATACCGGCAGTACGCCAAGCTCAAATCCACCTATGTGGACGGGCTGACCAAGGTTATCGCCCCCGACGGGCGCATCCACACCTCTTTCCAGAATACGGTCACCGCCACCGGGCGGCTTTCCTCCACCGAACCCAACCTTCAAAACATCCCCGTCCGCACCGAACTGGGGGCCCAGCTGCGGAACATGTTCGTATCCGCCCCCGGCTGTATGCTGGTGGACGCAGACTACTCCCAGATCGAGCTGCGGCTGCTGGCTCATATCGCGGGCGACAAGGCCATGCAGGAGGCTTTCCGCAGCGGTGCGGACATCCACACCGCCACCGCCGCCCAGGTCTTCGGCGTGCCGCCGGAGGAGGTCTCCCACGAGATGCGCCGCCGGGCCAAGGCCGTTAACTTCGGCATCGTCTACGGCATCTCCGATTTCTCCCTGGCCCAGGACATCGGCGTGAGCCGGGCCGAGGCCCGGGAGTATATGGACCGTTACTTCGCCACCTTCCGGGGAGTGCGGGCCTATATGGACCGGGTGGTGGCCGAGGCCAAGGAGCAGGGTTGGGTGGCCACCCTCATGGGCCGCCGCCGGTGGCTGCCTGAACTGAAGTCGGCCAACTTCAACCTGCGCTCCTTCGGCGAGCGGGTGGCCCTCAATATGCCTATCCAGGGCACCGCCGCCGACGTCATCAAGCTGGCCATGATCCGGGTCTGGAAGGCCCTCAAGGCCGAGGGCCTGAAGGCCAAACTTATCCTCCAGGTCCACGATGAGCTGATCGTGGAGTGCCCGGAGGAGGAGACGGAACAAGTCAAAGAAGTGCTCACTCGGGAGATGGAGGATGCGGTGGACTACGCCGTCCCCATGCGGGCGGATTCCGCCGCCGGGAAGAGCTGGGGAGAGGCGAAGGAATGAAAAATTATAAACTGGTCCCCATGGACCGCTCTCATATCAAAGAGATCGCCAGCGTGGAGAGGGAATGCTTCTCTACCCCCTGGACTGAGGCCATGCTGGAGGAGGAGCTCTTCAACCCCATGGCCTCCTTCATCGTGGCCCAGCGGGCCGACGGGGCGGTGCTGGGCTACGCCGGGCTCCATGTGGTGCTGGACGAGGGCTATATCGACAACATCGCCGTCCGGCCCGACTACCGGGGGCAGGGGATCGCGGACGCCCTACTGGATGTGTTCGTCCGTTTCGGCCGGGCCAAGCTGGCCCTGCTCACCCTGGAGGTGCGCCTGACCAACGAGCCGGCCATCCAGCTATACTACAAGCACGGCTTCGCCCAGGTGGGCCGCCGGAAGGACTACTACGAAAACCCCAAAGAGGACGCCATCATCATGACGCTGGAGTTTGGGGAGCAGGAGGAAGCAAATGTCTGACACGCAGTTTCGGCCCCTCACTGAGGAGGAGCTGAAGGAGCTATACAAGACCCATATGAAACGGGATTTTCCCCCCGACGAGCTCAAGCCCCTGTCCCGGCTGCTGACGCTCATGGGACAGGGCGACTACGAGCCCTACGGCCTCTTTCAGGAGGGAGAGCTGCTGGCCTATGCCCTCTACTGGAAGGCAGGGGAGGATCCCTATGTGATGCTGGACTACTTCGCCGTCCTGCCCGAGGGGCGCAATCAGGGCACAGGCAGCGCCCTGCTGCGGCAGATGCTGGACCGGTTCTGCCAAGGCGGCCGAGGCGTGTTCGGCGAGGTGGAGATCCCCAATACCGGCGACGAGGAAGTGGACGCCTTGCGCCGCAGACGGCTGGGCTTCTATGACCGGGCGGGGTTTCGGAAGATCAACTATTACACAAAGGTATTCGGCGTCCCTTACATCGTCCTGGCCTACGGCCCGGACATCTCCAACGACGCGCTGCTGGACACTCACCGGAAGCTCTACCACAGCGCCTTCCCCGACCCCCAAATTTACGAGAACAACGTGTTTATCCCGGAGGCGATGGAGAAATGAATATCCTGGCCTTTGAGTCCACCTGCGACGAGACGGCGGCGGCAGTGGTGCGGGATGGACGGACCATCCTCTCCGACGCCATTGCCTCTCAGGTGGACATGCACGCCCTGTACGGCGGCGTGGTGCCAGAGATCGCCTCCCGCAAACACGTGGAGGCCATTGTCGGCCTGGCGGACCGGGCGCTGTCCGACGCGGGACTGACCCGCGCCGGCATCGACGCCATCGCGGTGAGCTACGCGCCCGGACTCATTGGGGCGGTGCTGGTGGGGGTCAACTTCGCCAAGTCGGCCGCCCTGGCGCTGGAGGTGCCGCTCATCCCCGTCCATCACATCCGGGGCCATATCGCCGCCAACTATCTGGCCCACCCGGATCTGGAGCCGCCCTTTGTCTGTCTCTGTGTCTCGGGGGGCAACACCCTCATCGCCGACGTGCGGGATTACACCGACATGGAGGTCATGGGAGCCACCCGGGACGACGCGGCGGGGGAGTGCTTCGACAAGGCCGCCCGGGTGCTGGGCATCGGTTATCCCGGCGGCGGCCCCATGGACCGTCTGGCCCGGGGGGGGGACGACAAGCGCTACCCGCTGCCCCGCTCCTACGTGGAGGGCCATCTCCTGGACATGTCCTTCTCAGGGCTGAAAACGGCGGTACTCAACCTGGCCCACAACGCCCGGCAGAAGGGGGAGGAACTGGATTACCCCGGTCTGGCCGCCTCTTTTTCCGCCGCCGTCAGCGACATCCTGGTGCCCCGGGTCATGGAGGCCGCCCGTCAGAAGGGCTACGGCAAGGTGGCCGTGGCGGGGGGCGTGGGGGCCAATTCCCGCATCCGGGGCGACCTGGAAAAGGCCTGCCGGAAGTCGGGGGACAAGCTGTTTTTGCCCCCCCTGTCCCTCTGCGGGGACAACGGGGCCATGATCGGAAGCCAGGGCTACTATGAATATCTGGCGGGCCGCAGGGCAGGCAGCGATCTGAATGCCTACGCCACCCGGGATCTTGGGCTGGGCTGAGAGAAAAAGCAGGCTGCGCAGGCGCTTTAAGCGTCTGTGCGGCTTGCTTTTTTGTATTTTAGGAAGGGAAACTCAGAAGTTTAAATTTTATGTATAAAAAACTTTTTTCTCATTGACTAAAAATTAGTTTGGTGCTATATTGGAAACCATATTTGGGGGAGTTCATTGCTCCGGGGTGGGAGTCACAGAGTTTTGGTGGCTTTCATCGCCAAATCGCGCCGCGGAGCGACGCGGCAGCTTGACAAAAAAGGAGTGCCCTGAAATGAGTCGGTTGGACATCAAGACCCCAAGTCAGGCGCAGGCTGTGGTGGATCAGCTCTACCGCAACATGGAGCGCCGCATTGCCGCCAGCCCTCCGGGATTGTGTCCGGTGGATCTGGCGCTGAACTTCCTCAATCTCTGTCAGGCCCAGACCTGCGGAAAATGTGTGCCCTGCCGGGTGGGGCTCAGCCAGCTCTCCGCACTGCTTCGGGAGGTGTTGGAGGGGGAGCCGGAGCTCAGGATCCTCCATCGGATCGAGGAGACCGCCCGGGTCATCTCGGACACGGCGGACTGCGCCATCGGCATCGACGCGGCCAACCTGGTGCTGATGGGCCTCAAGGGCTTCCGGGACGACTACGAGGAGCACATCCTCCATCACCGCTGCCTAGGCTCTCTGAGCAACCCGGTGCCCTGTGTGGCCCTATGCCCCGCGGGAGTCGACATCCCCGGCTACATCGCCCTGGTGAACGCGGGACGCTGCGGCGACGCCGTGCGCCTCATCCGCAAGGACAATCCCCTCCCGCTGGCCTGCGCCTACATCTGCGAGCACCCCTGCGAGGCCCGCTGCCGTCGGAGCATGGTGGACGACGCACTGAACATCCGGGGACTGAAGCGCTATGCTGTGGATACCGCCGGAGACGTGCCTCAGCCCCCCTGCGCGGAGGCCACCGGCAAGACGGTGGCGGTGGTGGGCGGCGGCCCGGGCGGGCTGTCCGCGGCCTACTACCTGGCGCTCATGGGCCACAAGGTCACCATTTATGAAAAGCGCCGCCAGCTGGGCGGCATGATGCGCTACGGCATCCCCAGCTACCGCCTGCCCCGGGAGCGGATGGACCGGGAGATCGCCTCTATCCTGTCTCTGGGCATCGAGGTACATACCGGGGTGGGTGTGGGCAGGGACGTTGCCTTCGACACGCTCAAGGAACGCTATGACTGCCTGTACCTCTCCATCGGCGCGCAAACCGATAAAAAGACCGGCATCCCCGGCGAGGACAGCAAGGGCGTGGTTTCGGCCGTGGAACTGCTGCGCAGCATCGGGGACGACGATCTGCCCGACTTCACCGGGAAGCGGGTGGTAGTCATCGGCGGCGGCAACGTGGCCATGGATGTGACCCGCTCCGCCATCCGCCTGGGGGCTTCTGCCGTGACCTGCGTCTACCGCCGCCGCCAGGAGGACATGACTGCCCAGGCCGAGGAGGTGGAGGGTGCCGTGGCCGAGGGCGCCGAGCTGCTGACCCTCCATGCCCCCGTGCGCATCGAAGCCGACGGGGACGGAAACGCAGTGGCCCTGTGGGCCCAGCCCCAGATCATCGGGGAGATGGACCGGGCGGGCCGGCCCGCTCCGGTCACGGCGCAGGCCGGAGAGGTGCGCATCCCTGCCGACGTCATCATTGTGGCCATCGGCCAGGGCATCGAGACCCGCGGCTTTGAACAGAGCGGTATCCAGATCCAGCGGGGCGGCACAATGCTGGCCGACTCCAGCACCCAGCTGCCCCGGATGAAGGGTGTCTTTGCGGGTGGAGACTGCGTCACCGGCCCGGCCACCGTTATCCGCGCCATTGCCGCCGGAAAAGTTGCCGCGGCCAACATTGACGAGTACCTGGGTTATCGTCACGAGATCAAGACGGACGTGGAGGTGCCCACGCCCCGCTGCACCGATCTCCGGCCCCGCGGCCGGGTCAATCCCTCTGAGCGGGAGGCAGGGGAGCGCAAGCAGGACTTCCAGTGCATTGAGTGCGGCATGAGCGGGGAAGAGGCCGGTCAGGAATCCTCCCGCTGCCTGCGCTGCGACCACTTCGGCTACGGGATCTTTAAGGGAGGACGTGTGGAGAAATGGTAACGATCAAGATCAACGGCCGGGCCCTGTCGGTTCAGCCCGGCACCACTATCCTGGCGGCCGCCCAGCAGGCGGGCATTCCCATCCCACACCTGTGCTACCTCAAGGAGATCAACGAGATCGCCGCCTGCCGCATGTGCATCGTGGAGGTGGCGGGTACCGACCGGCTGGTCCCGGCCTGCAACACCGCCGTCGAGGAGGGCATGGACATCCAGACCAACTCCCCCCGGGTCCGCAAGGCCAGAAAGACAAACCTCCGGCTCATCCTCTCCCAGCACAACTCCAACTGTACCGTCTGTGTCCGCAGCGGAAACTGCGAGCTCCAGAGGCTGTCCCACGACCTGAACATCCACTACCAGCCCTATTCTCCCCAGGTGGAGCGCTCCCGGGTGGATCTGAGTGTGCCCGTGGTGCGGGAGGCGGGGAAGTGCATCAAGTGTATGCGCTGCGTGCAGATCTGCGACAAGGTGCAGGGCATGCACATCTGGGACGTGCTGGGCACCGGCTCCCGCACCACTGTGGGCGTGGGCCCTGCCCGGGATCTGAGGGACACCGACTGCACCTTCTGTGGGCAGTGTGTCACCCACTGCCCCACGGGGGCCCTCACCGTCCGGGACGAGACCAACCGGGTATTGAACGCCCTGGCCGATCCGGAAACCGTCACCGTGGTTCAGGTGGCCCCCGCCGTCCGGGCCGCCTGGGCGGAGAGCTTTGATCTGCCCGCCGGGCAGGCCAGCATCGGAAAGATGGTGGCCGCCCTCAAGGAGATGGGCTTTGATTACGTCTTTGACACCAATTTTTCCGCCGACCTCACCATTATGGAGGAGGGCAGCGAGTTTCTCCAGCGCTTTACGCACCGGGCCGATTACAACTGGCCCATGTTTACCTCCTGCTGCCCCGGCTGGGTACGGTTCCTCAAATCCCAGTACCCCGGCTACACCGCGTGCCTCTCCACCGCCAAATCCCCCCAGCAGATGTTCGGCGCGGTGGCCAAGAGCTACTTTGCCGAACGCATCGGGGCGGACCCCCACAAGATTTTTGTGGTGTCCATCATGCCCTGCTCGGCCAAGAAGATGGAGTGCGAACTGCCCACCATGAAGGACGCCTGCGGCGATCCAGACGTGGATGTGGTGCTCACCACCCGGGAAATGGACCGGCTGCTGCGCAGCGACGGGATCCGCCCCGAGGAGCTGGAGGACGAGAACTTCGATTCTCCCCTGGGCACAGGCACCGGCGCGGCGGTGATCTTCGGCGCCACCGGCGGCGTGATGGATGCGGCCCTCCGCAGCGCCTACTACCTGGTCACCGGCAGCAATCCGGATGCCGACGCCTTTTCTCGGGTCCGGGGCGACCAGCCCTGGAAGGAGGCCGTGTTCACCATCCCCGGCGCAGGCGCGGTTCGGGTGGCGGTGGTCAGCGGCCTGGCCAATACCCGCAGGCTGATGGAAGCCGTGGACAAGGGCGAGGCGGAGTACGACTTTGTGGAGGTCATGGCCTGTCCCGGCGGCTGCGCCGGCGGCGGCGGACAGCCCATCCACGAGGGGGAGGAGCTGGCCTCCTCCCGTGGAAGCCTCCTGTGGGAGCTGGACGCCCAGGCCCAGGTCCGCTTCTCCCATGAGAATCCGGATGTGGCGGAGCTCTACCGCTCCTATCTGGAGGCCCCTCTGGGCGAGCGGTCCCACCATCTGCTCCACACCGACCACTTTGATTGGCAGATGCCCAGTCAGCGCGCCAAGGCCGGAGAGACAGAGAAGTAATTCCAAAATAAAGCGTGTCCGGGAGGGGGAAACCCCTCCCGGATTTTGTCGTCTCCGGAAAAAAGATCGCCTGTTTCGGCGACTGAAAATTGTTCAAAATCGCCTTTACGCAGAAAAAATTTTTTCGTTATACTAAACTATTTTTTACAAAGGCATAATGCCAAGTGAAAAGGTTTTAGATCTTCCAGTGGATTGTAACACTCTCGCTGGTAGCGTCAATTTGTGATATGAGAATATCAACCACCTTGCGCTTATCGTCAAAGCTCACGGACTCCCAATCATCCAGATAGCCCGTGATGCTGTCAATCTGTGAAGCGGAAACGGAATTAGCGGTGAGATCAGCCACCAGCTTTAGCTGCTTTTGACGTTCCGCGTCCAGTTCCTCAATCCGGTTATTTGCGTATTGCAGGAGCAGCGGGTTTGCCCCGGACAAAGTGTCCAGAAGTTTCTCGATCTCGCTCTCTGTCTTTGCAAGGGCAACACGGGCGGCGGTCAGCTTCGGATTATAGCTTTGTTCCTTTCCGCCTTTCAGCGTGTGGAATTTCTGCATCTTCTTAACCATCTCGCCGTACACAAACGCCTCCATGTTTTGCGCTGTCAGCGTACCGGCCCCCTCACAGCTCCCATTTTCCGCCCGCTGTTTGCACCGCAGGTAGGTAACGCCATTTTGGGCTCTCAGAGCAGCCAGCGCATAGCCGCAGCGCCCGCACTTGATTTTCCCGGCCAGCCATGTATTATGGCATTTGCGGCCATTCTGGAAAGAGGTGTTCTGTGACAGCTTGCGCTGAACAGTCAGCCAGAGCTGGGAAGAAATGCGGCCCTGGTGCGGGGCAATCACAAGAATTGGCTCCTCGCCCTCGCGCCCTTGATAGAGATAACAGCTATTGTCCCCTGTGAACATTTCCGGGGGACTTTCGATTTTTACACCCTGGGCCTTGAAGTATTCGTAGATGTCCATATCAGCCTGGACATAAACGGGGTTTCTCAGCAGCTTAGAGATAAAGGCCCGCTGGAGCGCCTTGTCATAGACCTTGATGGAATGTTTGACAAAGTACCGGGTTATATCGCCGTAGGAATTGCCCGGCTCCGCATACATTTGAAACATGAGCTCGGCAAAATCCATTTCCGCGTTTTCCACCAGTTTCTTTGTCTTGATCCCGTCCATGACGATGGGCTCGGTATCAAAGCCGTATGGCGTCCGCCCCCGCATATAGTAGCCTTTGGCACACCGGGAATAGAAAGCGTCCTGCACACGCATTTGGATGCTCTCACGTTCAAGCTGGGCAAAGACAATGCAGATATTGAGCATCGCCCGGCCCATCGGGGTGGAAGTATCAAATTTTTCCGTACAGGAAACAAACTCCACATCGTATTGCTTGAACAGCTCCATGAGCTTTGCAAAGTCTACAATGGAGCGGCTGATCCGATCCAACTTATAGACAATCACCCGCTTAATCAGGCCCAGCCGGATGTCCTGCAAGAGCCGCTGGAAGTCGGGACGCTCAATGTTCTTGCCAGAATACCCTTTGTCTTTGTATTCCTTACCCTCACCGCCTTTTAACTCATATCGGCAAAATTCAAATTGACTTTCAATGCTGATACTGTCCTTTTTGTCAATCGACTGCCGCCCGTAAATTGCATCAATTCTATTATCCATAATTAGCTCCCTTTCTGTTCGTTGGGAGCCAACCTACAAGTATATTATACCTCTGCCGCCCCCTTACAACAAGGATGACTCCGGCCTACCCCCGCTGCCCGGCATATTTGCGGAACACGTCAAACAGCCGCCGCTCGATCTCGCGGTTGTGCTTTTCCAGCTCCTGCGGGGAAAAAACGGGGGTGAGATTTTTGACAGTGATCGTCCGATCTCCGAGAACAGCCGTTTTGATTTCACTTTCATATTTGACCTGCGCCTGCATAAAATCCCTCCCATACAATGATAAATGTGTTGAAACATAGCAAAGGCCAGCACCGCGAAAGTGCTGGCCTTTGGCCGGATATGTACCTCTGGGCACTTTGTCCAGAAGTCAGTAAGGGCTTTCCTCAAAGTGCTGCTGGGCCTCTTCCAGACTGCGGAAGTCGAAAACCTCATAGAGCTCCGCCACCACGCGGCGGATGTCGTTGGGAGAAAAACCGCAGTTCTCCATCGCGTAGATCACATAGCCACGGCAGGCGTTGTTGCTCCACGGCTGGGACAGCATAGCAGCCAACATAGGATTATAGTCCATTCTGTTATCCCTCACTTTCATAAATGGCGGGGAGCGCCGCGCTCATTTTCTTGCCCCGTCATAAGACAGCCATACTCGGCAGCGACGCTCCCCCACAAAGGGGGCGGCGGCCTGCGGCCCCCGCGCCTCCTTTGCGGAGAGAGAACTTCCTCTCACATACCACCAGAAAAAGAGGGGTAAATGGAGATGGTAACTTAGTAATTTTTTCGCAAATATTTTTTCATGCGCTCAATCCCGCATTTCACGGAGCAGCGGACAGCACTCTTGTCCACGCCCTCCTCGCGGGCGATCTGGCGGTAGCTCTTTCCAAGGATCAAATGAGCGTCCACCCGGCGGCCCTGGATCTCCGGCAGGGAGTTGAGGGCGTTCCACAGCCGGAAGAACAGCTCCTTGCGATCCATGAGCTCCTGGGGGCTGGGCTCGTGCAGGCAGGCGGAGTATTCGATCCCATCGTCACAGTCCAGGGAATAATAAGCCTTGTTGTAGCGCACCCGTTCCGCATGGGCCGCTTCACGCCGCCTGCTGGTGTAGAGTTCCTCAGCCACTTTCTCGGAAACCTCTATGTATTCGTCGTGGGTGTACCACGGGTAAAAGTCTTTCAGATTGACGGTTGTCATTTGTAATTCCTCCGTTCAGATGGTGGGGTGTATCGGTCTGAACGGAGACAAGGCGGGGAGCGGCAGCCTGTACCGCCTTTGCCCA
>NZ_JBNPLQ010000033.1:0-27911 GCF_050313575.1 Candidatus Pseudoscillospira sp. SGI.172
GCATTGCTCCCCGGCCTTCTCAACACCGATTAATCTTTTTCCTCGGACTGCTTTACCGAGCCGTCCACAGCGCCCAAAATGGTGCGGCCTTTGGCCTCCTTGGCGTGTTTGTCCACATCCATCTGGTTGCGGGGACTGCGGATCAGAATGCCCGCACCCTGGACGCAGCCGCCCTCGCAGGCCATGCCCTCGATAAAGTTCACATCGCCGATCCCGCGGGCCATCTTCATCAGTTCTGCCTTACAGGCATTGATGCCGCTGCAGGACACGGCGTGGAGCTTGAACTGTTCGTCGGTGACGCCGTGCTCCTTCAGCCCCTCGGCCACAGCTGCGGCCACACCGCCGGAGTGGGCGAAGGAGCGGCCGAAGCCGCTGGCCTCATCCAGCGGGGTCTCTTCCAGCTGCTCTGGGTCAATGCCCTTGGATTCAAAGAGCGGGTAGAGTTCTTCGAAGGTAATGGCACAGTCGATGGCACCCATGGTTTTGCCCAGCTGGAACTCCCGCTTCTTGGCCACGCAGGGACCGACAAAGACCACCCGGGCCCGGGGATCCTTCTCCTTCAGGCGTTTGCCGATCATCACCATGGGAGAGGGGGTATGGGAGATAAGAGGAGCCAGGTCGGGGAAGTTTTTCTCTACGTAGTCCACGAAAGCGGGGCAGCAGGAGGAGAGCAGCTTGCCCTTCTCCACCAGCTCCTGGCTCTCGGCTTTTGCAGTCATGTCGGCACCCAGAGCGACCTCGGCCACATCGTAGAAGCCCACCATCTTCAATGCGGTGACCACCTGCCCCAGGGTGGCGGGGGCAAACTGACCGGCGATGGAGGGAGCCAGCACGGCGTAGACCCGGAAGTCCCACCGCGCAGCGCCGCGGAGCATCTGGATCACATCTACCAGGTAGGACTTGTCCATGATGGCACCGAAGGGGCATTGATAAACGCAGCTGCCGCAGGCGATACACTTGTTGACGTCGATGGAGGCCGATTTGTCCTCGCCCATGGAGATGGCGCCGGGGGCGCAGCCGCGCTCACAGGGGCGCTGCCGCTTTTCGATGGCGCCGTAGGGACAGGCGGAGACGCATTTGCCGCAGGTGATGCACTTGGCGTGGTCGATGGTGGCCTTGTGGTTGATGATGGTGATGGCGTCCTTGGGACAGGAGTGGACGCAACGGGTGGCGATACAGCCCCGGCAGGCGGGGCCCACCTCGATCTGGGTCACGGGACATTCGTCGCAGGCCACCGCCATGACCTCCACCATGGCGGGGTTGGAGCTGTCCCCGCCCATGGCCATCTTGAGGCGGCTGGACACCACCGCCCGCTCTTTGTAGATGCAGCAGCGCATCTTGGCCTCCGGCCCGGGTACGATCTGTTCGGGCACGTCCAGGATCCCGGTGGCCAGACGGTCCTCCCAGGTCAGTTCGGCCACCGACTTAAGAACCTGGTCCTTCAGCTCCTGTACCGATGTTTCAAATTTACGCATCATTGATATCTCCTTTGCCAACGGGCAATATGCGGTTCTGCTTTCTTTTGTTTATTGTACTATTCCCCTGCGAAACCTGTCAACGACAAGATTTTTACTTTCCGGAGCCTGCTTTTGTGTAGGTTCACCAGACCCTGCGGTTTGGTGGAAATAACTTGCCTGAGGCCCGGGGGGCGGGTATAATAGAAAAACAGATCAAACTGTCGAGGAGGCAATGCCCATGGACCCCGCCCAGCTGCGTAAACTGCCTAAAATGGATCTGCTGCTGGCCCTGCCGGTGCTGGAAGATTCCGGTCTGCCCCGGGGGCTGCTCCGCCGGGCCGCATCGGAGGAACTGGACGCCCTCCGGAAGGGAGAGGGCTCTGCACCCGGTATGGATGCCCTGGCGCAGGCGGTGCTCCGACGGGCACTGCGCGCCATGGAACCCGGCCTGACCCGGATGGTGAATGCCACGGGGGTGGTGCTTCACACCAATCTGGGCCGTGCGCCGCTGGCAGAGGCTGCCCGGGCCGCGTGGGGCGGGGCGGCGGGCTACTGCGACCTGGAGTACGATCTGGACACCGGCTGCCGGGGGATTCGGGGCGGGGGGGTGTCTGCCCTCCTCCGGGATCTCACCGGGGCGGAGGACGCCGCCGTGGTCAACAATAACGCCGCCGCAGTTCTTCTGGCGCTCACCGCCCTGGCGGCCGGCAAAGGGGTGGCCCTCTCCCGGGGCGAACTGGTGGAGATCGGCGGCTCCTTTCGCCTGCCCGACATCATGGCCCGGAGCGGAGCCGAACTGGTGGAGGTGGGTACCACCAACCGCACCCGTCCCGCGGATTACCGCGCCGCCGCGGAGGGGGGAAAGGCCCAGCTGCTCCTGAAGGTCCACACCTCCAATTACCGGGTGGTGGGCTATACCCAGGAGGTCTCCCTGTCCGAGCTGGTCGGGCTGGGCCGCGCCTACGGCATGCCGGTGCTCTATGACCTGGGGGCCGGACTGCTGCTGCCGCCCCGGCTGCTGGGCCTTCCGGAGGGCACTCCGTCAGTGGCGGAGAGCCTCCGGGCGGGAGCCGATCTGGTGTGTTTTTCGGGGGACAAGCTCCTGGGCGGGCCCCAGGCCGGTATTTTGGCGGGGCGGACCTGGGCGGTGGAGGCGGTGCGAAAGCACCCTCTCTTCCGGGCCCTCCGGCCGGACAAGGGAACTCTGGCCGCGTTGGACGCCACCCTGCGCCTCTATCAGGACCCGGCGGCGGCCCGGCGGGCCATCCCGGTGCTGTCCATGCTTTCCGCGGAGCCGAAAGAGCTGTCTGCCCGGGCGGAAGCCCTGGCCCAGACCCTCCGAGCCGCCTGCGGCCCTCGCTGTGCCGTGGCGGTGGAATCCGGAGAGAGCGAGGCGGGGGGCGGCGCGCTCCCGGGAGTGGCGTTTCCCACCTCGCTGGTGACCCTGGCCCCCCGGGACCGCACCCCCGAGGCGCTGGAGGCCGCGCTCCGGGCCGCTCCCGTGCCCGTGGCGGCACTCCTGCGGCACGGGAAAGTGGCGGTGGATGTGCGCACCCTGCGCCCCGGCGACGACGAGGCCCTTTGCCGGGCCGTTTCGGAGGGGCTGTGAGAGGGCTCACCTTTGCCGTGGCCGGGCACGTGGATCACGGCAAGACCGCTCTCACCCGGGCCCTCACCGGAGTGGATACCGATCGGCTGGCCGAGGAAAAGCGCCGGGGGCTGACCATTGAGCCGGGTTTTGCGCCGCTGATGCTGGAACACGCCGTCGTCGGGCTGGTGGACGACCCCGGTCATGAGCGGTTCCTTCCGAATCTTCTGGCCGCCAGCGGGGGAGTGGACGCCGTGCTGCTGACGGTGGCCGCCGACGAGGGCCCCATGCCGCAGACCTGGGAGCACCTGGAGGTGCTCACCTGCCTGGGCGTGGAGCGGGGTGTGGTCGTTCTCACCAAGATCGACCTGCTCCCGCCGGGAGAACTGGAGGCCCGGACGGCCGCCCTAGCCAAGGCCTTCCGGGGGAGCATTCTGGAAGGCGCGCCCATCTGCCCGGTCTCCGCCCGCACCGGGGCGGGGCTGACCGCGCTGCGGACGGTGCTGGAGGCGCTGGCGGATGGCTGCCCCGCCCGGCGGAAGGACCGCCCCTTTCGCCTTCCGGTGGACCGGGCCTTCGCTGTGGACGGCTTTGGCCCGGTGATCACCGGAACCGTGTGGGACGGGACGCTCCGGGTCGGGGAGAGCCTCCGGCTTTGGCCCGGGGAGACGATGGCCCGGGTCCGGGGCCTTCAGCGCCACGGGCAGCCGGTGGAGACGGTCTCCGCCGGAGAGCGGGCCGCCCTCAATCTCTCCGGGGTGGAGGTGGGGACGCTCCGCCGGGGCATGACCGCCGCCCCCGCCGGGTCTCTCCGCCTGACCGGACGGCTGGATGCCTTTGTCACCGTATGGGACAGAAGTCCGCGTCCGCTGACTGCCGGGACGCCGCTCCGGCTCTATTGCGGGTCCGGGTCGGTGACGGCCCGGGCCTTCCCTCTGGAGGGGGCAGAGCTCCTCCCGGGGCGGGAAGGCTATGTCCAGCTTCGGTTGGGAGAGGCGGCGGCCATCCGGCCCATGGACCGGTTCGTCCTGCGTTTTCTCACTCCGGCTGCCACGGCGGGAGGGGGGATCGCCCTGGATCTGGACCCGTCCCGGCGGCGGAGAGGAGAGAGCTGTGCCGATTTGGAAGAGCTCCGTGCCGGGGGACTGCCCGCGCTGGCCCGGCGGCTGCTCGGCCGGGCGGAGAGACCCCTGGATGAGAAGGCCCTGGCCGGCCGGCTGGGTGTGAGCTCTTCGGAGGTCGGGGAGATCCTCTCCCGATTGCCTGGGGTGCGGGCTGTGGGGGCGCTGTGGATCGGGGAGGAGACCCTCGCCGGACTGCGGGAGAAAGCCCGGCAGGCGATCTCCGATTTTCACGCCGCCCATCCGCTGGCTTCCGGAATGGGGAGGGAGGAGCTCAGGCGCATTCTGCCGGACGGGGTGGCCGAGCTGCTGGCCCGGGATGGGATGCTCTGTCTCAGCGGCCCTACGGCGGCTCTGCCCGGCTTTGTCCCCGCCTGGCCGCCCCAGCTGCTCCCCGTCCGGGAACGGCTGGCTGTGCTCTATGACGGGTTCGGACTGGCCCCCCCGGAGAACGGCGCGGTGGAGGCCCGCTTTGGGCGGGATCTGCCTCTGGCCCGACAGGCCGGGCGGCGGATGGAGGAGGAGGGAGAGCTCATCCCCTATGCCCCCCGCCGTCGGATCGCCCGGCAGGCCTGCGCGAGGGCGGAGGCCATCCTGGAAGGTCTGTTTGCCGAGCGGGAGCAGATTACGCTGGCCCAGTTTCGGGACGCCGCAGGCATCAGCCGGGACGCGGCCCTGCTTCTGCTGGAGTACTGGGACAAGGCCGGCCTCACCCGCCGGACGGGAAATACCCGGATCCTGCTCCGCGGGCCGTAACGGCCCCCTCCGACTGCCGGAGAGGGGCTTTCCATGGGGGCGGAGAGGCTCTGGTGGGCCTTGCGGTCTTCAAAACCGTTGGGGGCGGCAGCACCGCCCCGGTGGGTTCGATCCCCACCCGCCTCCGCCAGACACAAAGAGTCTGTTGCAAAATCAGATCTGGTTGAATCAAGACCCGGAAACGGCGGCAATTTGCCGTTTGAGAGCGGATTGAGATTTCCTGAATTCTCATTTTGCAACAGATCCTTTTTTATCTTAAGTCGGGAACCCCGGGCCGTTTTCCGCTGCTTTGCATAGGATGGGATGGCTTTCTGGGGTGTGCCGGTCTATTTCCCGGGACATCTCACGGCTGACTGATCCTTCTCCAAGGAAAGGAGTTCTTGACATGGAAAGCAATCAATTCGTCCCCTTCGCCCGCGTGGCGGGGCGGGATGTGCCGCCGTCGGGGCCGGAGGCGGGCGGGCCTGCGGGGGATTCCGGGCAGACCCCTGTGATCCCCCTCCCGGATTACGGGGCGGGCGGGCCGGCGGGTGATTTGGGCCAGACCCCTGTGGTCCCGCTCCCCGACTACGGGGAAGGCGGGCCGGTGGGTGATTTGGGTCAGATCCCCGTGGTTCCGCTCCCCGACTACGAGGAAGGCGGGCCGGTGGGTGATTTGGGTCAGATCCCCGTGGTCCCGCTCCCCGACTACGGGGAGGGCGGACCGGTGAGTGACGCAGGTCAGATCCCCATGATCCCGCTCCCCGAGCACGGGATGGGCGGGCCGGCTGCAAATCCGGGCCCGCCCAAAGCGTACATCCGTTTTCTCAACGCGGTCCTTGACGAGGGCGCACCCCTGCGGATCACCCTGGGGAATCGCCTGATGGCCACCTATCTGGCCCCCGGGAATCTCACCGCCTATGCCGCAGTCCCGGCGGGCTTCCGCACGCTGTTTTTATACGACGCGCGGTTTCCCAGGATCATTCTCTACCGCTCCAGTCTGCCTCTGGCTGCCGACGAGGTGGTCACGCTGGCGGTGGTGCGTTCGGGGGGCGGCATCGATTTGGTGCGGGTGGACGACCGGCCTTGCGGCGGCGCGGCGGGTCGGTCCTGCCTGAGAATGGTCAACCTGGGCTATAACAGTCCCGGGTTGGATCTGGTGCTCACCGACGGGCGGGTGGTCTTTACCGATGTGCGCTTCAAGGAGGTTACCGCTTACCGGCGGGCCAAGCCGGGGCGTTACGACCTGTACGTGGCACAAACGCCTTATATCCTCCCGGAGAGCGATGTGGACATCGAGACCGTGGAGGAGATGCCTGTGATGATCTCCAACTATTTTTTGCCCGGCTACGGGATTGTGGAGCCTCTGGCCGCCTTTTATCTCGATGCCAGGGCGGGGACACGATCCACCATCTACCTCATGGGAAACTGGAACATCTCGCCCCACATGCAGGTAAGAATCGTAGAAAATGCATGATGTCGGCAAGAAAAAGGAGAGGGAGAAGAACATTGTTCTTCTCCCTCTCCCGATTCATGGCTGGATGTGCAGAGGCTGTACCTTCCGGGGACCTGCCTGTCCCACCGCACAGGCGGTGAGCCCGCGGTCCCGGAGCCGCCGGATCAGCTCCTCCGCCCGCCGCTCCGGCAGAGCGATCAGCAGTCCGCCGGAGGTCTGGGGGTCAAAGAGCAGATCCCGCAGGGCCAGCTCGATTCCGGGGGCCGTATCGGTCTCTCGCTCCACGTCCGCGCGGTTGCGGTGACAGCCGCCGGGGAGCAGTCCCTGGCGGGCCCACTCCAGCGCGCCGGGGAGCAGGGGCACCTGCGCTGCCCACAGGGTCAGCGTCAGCCCGCTTCCCCGGGCCATCTCCAGGGCGTGCCCCACAAGACCGAAGCCGGTGACGTCGGTGCAGCCGTGGGGGCGCAGGGGCATCATTTCTTCCCAGGCGGTCTTATTGAGGGCCGCCATGGTCTCGGTGAGGATCGATGCCTCCGCCGGGGCGAGCAGCTCCGCCTTGGCGGCGGTGGTGAGCACCCCGCTGCCGATGGGCTTGGTGAGCACCAGCAGATCCCCGGCCCGGGCCCCGCTGTTTTTCAGAATGTCGGCCTCGGCGGCAAAGCCGGTGACGCACAGGCCGTACTTGGGTTCCTCGTCCTGAATGGAATGTCCGCCCGCCAGTAGGGCCCCGGCCTCGGAGACCTTCTCGGCCCCGCCTGCCAGAATGGCCCGGACTGCCTCGGGGGGCAGATAGGGTGGGACGGCCAGCAGATTCATGGCCAGACGGGGCGCGCCGCCCATGGCCCACACGTCGGACAGGGCGTTGGCGGCGGCCACCCGGCCAAAGTCGTAGGGATCGTCCACCACCGGAGGAAAGAAGTCCACAGTCTGGATGAGGGCCTGTCCCCCGTCCAGCCGGTACACGGCGGCATCATCGCTGCCGCTGTGGCCTACCAGCAGCCGGTCATCCGTCTGCTTGGGCAGGTCTTTCAGCAAGTTTTCCAGGGCACCCGGCCCCAGCTTGGCCCCTCACCCACCGGCTGAGGTCATCTGAGTCAGTTTGATCCGCTCCAGCGCCGACATAGCCGCCACCTCCCCTCCTGCATTCTGGCCCTATTTTACCTCATTTTCTCTCATTGCGCAACGCTCCGCACTCCTTTTGCTCTCCCGGCATATGGTGAAGTGGGAAACTCATTGAACGGAGGGACATCTTGATGGAATCCAAAGTCTCCTTTTTCCTGGGGGCCAATACGCCCGCAGGTTTTTATTCTCTGTACGATCAATTACTGGAGCCGGATGCGGCCCGCCGGGTCTATCTTCTCAAGGGCGGGCCGGGCTGCGGCAAGTCCTCGCTGATGCGCCGGGCGGCCCAGGCACTGGAGTCCGGCGGCGAGCCGGTGGAATACATAGAGTGCTCCGGGGATCCGAATTCTCTGGACGCGGTCATCTTTCCGCGCCTGCGCGCCGCCATTGTGGACGCCACCGCGCCCCACGGCGGGGTAAAAAAGTCCACACCCGCAGCGCGGGTGTGGACAAGAGGCGGGGCAGTCCGGCTCAGAGTCGGACCACAGATACCCTGCCCACCGAAGCGGCACACAGGCACAGGCTGTATCCGTCCGGGCCGGAGATGTGCCGCAGCTGGGCGCCGCCCGGCAGAGGGGCCAGCACGTTGAACCAGTCCAGTCCTTTCACCATGCCGTCTCCGGTGTATTTGAGATAACTCTCCTTGGCGGTCCAAAGGAAGAAGAAATCCGCCTCGCTCCCCCCGCGCTCTTCCAGCCAGACGGCCTCCCCGGGATGAAAAAACCGCCGGGCGAGGGCCGCGGTCCGGCAGGGCTCCCAGCGCTGCAGGTCGAACCCCACGGGTGCATGTCCGAAGGCGCAGGCCCAGTACCCCCCGCTGTGGGAGACGGAAAAGCAGACCTCCGGCGTCTGGGAAAAGCGGGGCTTTTTCCCCTCCTCCCGCACACAGGTCCACCGGGAGGCATCCCGGCCCGTAAAGCGCGCCGCAGCCGTCCGCAGAAGGCTGTCCCGGGACAGGCCGTCTCCGTCCGGAGAGAGGAACACAGTGAAATCGTCGCTGCTCAAGGGTGGTCGAAGCCCTTTTTTTCCAGGTAATCCAGAACGTCCTGGACCCGGCGGAGCTGCCAGATGTCCCGGGTGGAGACCGTGGTGTTGAAGTGGGCTTCAAACGCCGCGACGATGTTGACCACATCAAAGGAGTTCAACTCCAGGTCCTGCGCGAAATCGGTATCCGGGGTGATCCCCTTTTTTCCCGTCACTTCATAGATAATGTTTGCAATGAGCTCAAGCACAGCAGATTTCCTCCTATTTCACAGCCGAAGGCACCCGGTTTTCCGCTTCGAACCGTTTCGGTTTCTGAGACGATGTTTTGGCGAACTCCTTTTCGCGGATGTTGATCATCTGGAGCTGCTGATAGGACGGCAGCGTCTCATTGATACGGTCCACTTCCCGTTGGAGGGCGGCGAGGATCTCATAGGGCTCCATCCCTGCGGTCAGCTGCGGGTCTGGGTAGATGCTCACCGCCGGTTTGACGTCGTCCGCCGCCGTGCCGGAGAGGGCCCCGTATACCATGGTCTCCTTGACGATGGGGATGGCCTGTACCAGCTGTTCGATCCGTTCCGGAGAGATCTTCTTTCCGTTTTTCAATACGATCAGATTCTTGGACCGCCCAATGATGTAAAGCTGCCCGTCGGGGCCGATCTCCCCCAAGTCGCCGGTTTTGAACCAGCCGTCC
Source organism: Candidatus Pseudoscillospira sp. SGI.172 (assembly GCF_050313575.1). NCBI lineage: Bacteria > Bacillati > Bacillota > Clostridia > Candidatus Pseudoscillospira > Candidatus Pseudoscillospira sp. SGI.172. Next base: position 9,155 of record NZ_JBNPLQ010000033.1, read on the forward strand.
ACCACGTTCAGGGCAGTGGCCTCCGGGTCGTTGTAATAGCCGGCCATCACGCTGGGGCCCCGGACCAGGATCTCCCCCTGCTCCAGCTTGACCTCGTACCCGGGCAGGGGCGTTCCCACCGACTCAAAGTTCCAATAGTCGTTGCGGTTCACGGCGATCAGCGGCGCGCATTCGGTGATGCCGTAGCCCTGAAGAACCAGAATCCCCAGCGCTTCAAACCGCTTGGACAGCTCGGTGTTCACATGGGCCCCGCCGCAGACGATGACCCGTATGGAGCCAAAATACTCCTCCCGCAGCTTCATCCGCTCTGCGCGGGCATACTGGAGCCCGACCTTCTTCAGGGTGAGATATCGCTTCAGAAGATTGTTGACAGCGTCCTCCCGGCCCTCTCGCCGGATCCGCATCCAGGCGGTGTTGTAGATGGCCTCCAGCATCAGTGGGACGGTGATGATGGTCCTGGACCCGGCAAGCGTCATATCCCGCATCATGGTGCGCAGATTTCCGTTGATGGTGAGGCGGGCGCCCTTCAGCAGGGAGCAAAACACCCCGCAGTTCAAGCCGTAGGCGTGGTAGAACGGCAGCCCAGTAAAGATCGTTTGCCCCAGGTCCACAGTGGCCACCGCCGCCCCGGCGTTTTGGAGCAGATTTCCGTGGGTGAGGTTGACGGCCTTGGCGGTGGCGGTGGTACCGGAGGTGAATACAATGGCGGCCGGGTGATCGGGGGAAAGCTCGGGCAGAGGCCCCTCAGCCAGCAGGCCGCCCTCTTCCCAGAGCATGCGGTAGCTGCCGTCCGGCGCGGCAGAGGTCTGGCCTGCCGAAAGACCGAACACCTGACGCACCCGCCGCCCCTCCTGAAGAAGGCGTGTGCAGATGGGAAGCATGGCCTCGGAGGAAAAAATGACGTCCGTATCAGCCTGCCGGATCAACTGGCACACGGTATCGTCCGCCTGATCGATATCCACGCAGACGGCGACGCCGCCCCCGGACACGGCGGCCAGGAACAGGACGATCCATTCATAGCAGTTCTCGCCGGCGATGGCGATCCGGCTGCCCGCCAGACCACGGGCGGCAAGGGCCCGCCGCAGGCGTGCCACGTCGTCGCAGAGCTCCCGGTAGCTGCGCACATGCTCCGCTCCGCTACCGTCGTACTGGCAGACAGCCGGCTTCTCTCCAAAGGAGGACAGCCCGGACATAAAGTCCTGGAAGGTGTTGTAATACACCGTTGGGTACCACGGATATTTTTTCATATTAAAAAACCTCCTCTGCGAAGAATCTGAGCTGTTCACCCGGTTCCATCTGCCGGATCTCCTCCGGCAGTTCCCGTATCACATTCAAAAAGACATCCACCATTTTGCCGTCCAGCTGGGTGTCTTTGACCTCGACCAGCTTTTCCAGCGCCTGGTCAAAGGTCATACTGGGGCGGTAGCGCCGGGCGGAGGTCATTGCGTCAAAGGTGTCGGCAATGGAGATGATCCGAGACGCCTCCGGAATGTCCGTCCCGGACAGGCCGTCCGGATACCCCTTCCCGTCTATTCGCTCGTGATGGCTGCGTACGATGGGAGCGATCGTCCGGAAGGAGGAGATGGCGGAGAGAATAGAGCTTCCGCATTCCGGGTGCTTGCGGATCACCTCAAACTCCTCGTCCGTGAGTTTGTCCGGAGAGAGCAGGATATTGTCCGGAATCGCCATCTTGCCCACGTCGTGGAACAGCCCGGCCAGACGGACCTGGCGGCAGGTCTCCGGGTCTTTTCCCAGCGCGGCGGCCAGATGTCCGGCATAATAGGACACGCGGTCCGAGTGGCCGCGGGTGTAGATGTCCTTGGCATCGACCATCAGCCGCAGCGCCTTGATGACCTCCACGTAGCTGTCCTTGACCCGCCGCAGCAGGAGCGTGTTTTCCATAGATGCGGCGCACTGCCGGACAAAGATCCGAAACAGCTGCTCCTGATAGAAGTCGGGCTTTCCGGCCATCACAATGGCCAGGACCCCGACGGATTCGCCCAGGGAATTGGCCACGGGGGAGCAGAGCACCCGCTCCCGCCCGAATTGCTGTTCCACCTGCGTACAGAGCAGTTCCGGCGTTTCCGCATCCAGCCCGGCCATCGCATCACCGGAGGAGAACCGTAGGTGGGGAGCGCCTCTCCCGCCGTCCCAAATGGCCAGCAGACCGTCGGTGCACGCCCACAGAGACTGTACCGCGGCGAGAATGTGACTGCCGATCTGATTCGGCTCCTGGAGCGCGTAAATCTCAGGCATAATGCTGGCCATGTCCGCAAGGCGCTGCTGATAACTGCGGATGAGCCGCATCTGCCGGATGGATTTGACGCAGGATTCCACCAGGAGCTCCAGCTGATCAAAGCGGTCGTTCTTCTCATAATAGCCCTGGATGTCCAGCGCGCGGATGGTTCGGATGGGAGGGGCCATGCTCTTGTGTCCGGTCAGCAGGATAATAAACAGATCGTGGTTGAAGGTTCGGATCTGTTCCACAACCTGATCGCCGCACAGCGGAGTCATGAGAAAATCCAGCAGCAGGATGTCGTAGTGACAGGTCCGGACCCTCTCGATTGCGGCGACGGGGTCATTCTCCACATCCACCTGATATCCGGCGCCCTGGAAATAGGACTGGATCGTGGCAGTCATGATCGGATCGTCATCCAACGCGAGAATCGAAAATTCGCTTTTTTCGGACCCATGCCTGTTCTTTCTCATCCATGCACCTCCTCGTCATCAAAAAGTCTGGATACAGATACCGTCTCGATGGGGATGGAAAAACCAAAGATGGATCCACCGTCCGGGTTGTCCTCCATCCACATGGTGCCGCCGAACTTGCCCCGGACGACGGAGTTGGAAATATACAGTCCCAGGCCGGTCCCTTTGGTGCCCTTGGTGGTGATCATCTCCTGGAACAGCCGGCTTCGGGCCCTGGGATCCACGCCCCGTCCCGTGTCCTTCACGTATAGACTCATATGGGTCGCGCTCTCCCGGAAGCCCACAACGATCTCTTTCCGGGCGCAGTCACGCTCGGCGTCGATGGCATTGCTGACCAGGTTGTTCATGACCTGGATGAGGTTATTGATGTCTCCGTGCAGGGTCACACGCAGACGGGGGTCGTATTCTGTGCTCAGTTTACAGCCGCTGCTCTGAAGCTCGTGCCGCATCAGCAGCACCGTCCGCCTGATGAGTTCGTCCAAGGTGAATTCCCGCTCTTCCGAGGTGCTGACATTGGCGGCCTGGCCCTTGATGGCCGTGATGATGTCGGACATGTACGAACAGGAGGAACGGATCTTGCTCAGCCAGCCGTCCACCTCGCCGTAGATCTCATTGTAGTCTTCCTCGGTGACCTCGGGATCTCCCAGAGAATCCCACGCCTCCTTCACCAGGGTCTCCACCGCGGTGGCGCAGCCGGCGATGCTCATGATGGGTGTTTTGAGGTTGTGGGCCAGACCGCCCACCATTTGTCCCAAAAGGGCCAGCCGCTCCTGCTCCATCATCCGGGCCTGCCCCTCCTGGACCTGCTGCATGCTTCTTTTGATCTGCGTGATGTCCTTGAAGATGACCACGAATCCGGAGAGCTGCTGCTGGATCTCCAGGGGGGTAATGTCCACCATGTAATAGTACTTGCGGGGCGCTTCCTTTTCGCCTACGGGCATGGTGACCGCCTGCTCGTAGGCGATGGGGGTCCCGTTTTTTCCGCAGGACTGCACGGCGGAAATCAGGTTGTAGAGCGCGGTCTTGTTGGCGATATCCTCTGATTCCAGGCTCTTTTCGATCTGCCGGTTGCTGGTGATGCCGTACAGTTTTCCGAACACCTCCCGGAAGGGGCGGTTCTCGTCCACCACCAGTCCGTGTTCGTTCAGTACCAGGTATCCGTCCGGGATCCAGTCCAGGACATGCTGTGTGGCAATGGGAACGATGTCCAGAAGGTGCAGCCGGTAGATGGCGATATAATTGCAGATCAGGGTCGCGGTAAAGCTCAGAGGGGTGGCGGCGATGGAGAGGTCCCGATTGGAGAAGGTCGCCGCAACACTGACGAGCAGCGGGATTATCTCCCCCATCACCAGCATGGCCACCTGCATGCGATACAGCCGGCTGTTGCTGCGCATACCGAAGCGGATCAGCACCACGGTGGCACAGATCAGGCAGAGATATGTGTAAAAACCGGACACATAGATGTAGGGGCCGAATACGATCTCGCTGCGGATGATGGAAAAGACCCGGTACTGCAGGTGGTGTATGGGGTTGGTCCAGACCACCGCGTTTGTGATGACGGGGACGGCCAGCAGGCTCACCCAGCCCCGGGGCAGGGTCTCTTTCCCGTTGGCAAAGGCCACGGCGATCAGGAGCATGATGACGGGAGTGAAGGTGGCACCAAGATAGGAAAAAGCATCCCAGCGGAAAAGAGCCGCCGTGTTTCCCGGGTCTGTGTATCGCATCCCCAGCATTGCCACCGGCCAGGCGGAGAAGACCAGGCAGAGCGCCATATACAGCTTTTGGATCAGTTGCTGGCGCTTTTGGGTAAACAGGCTGTACCCAATGAAGATAACGCACACCACGAGCAGACAGGTAAAGATGATCGCGGCATAGTCGGGGATCACAGACTCAACTCCTTTCCATACAGTTTCTCAGCCGTCCAGGCAGAACAGATCCAACGCGTGTCCCATGTCCTGATCGGGCCACGCAATGCCGGCCTGACGCAGCAGACAATGGGTCTTTTCACAGGAGACGGTCACATTTCCGGCCCCGTGCTGCAGGCCGTTCCACAGATCGATCAGAGAGGCCAGCGTCTCAGCGTGTTCCGCCGAGGCCTGGGAAAGCCGCTGGGAGAAGGCGTCGTCGGAGAGAATTTCCAGATTGGGGAACCGGACGCCCAGCGTCCGGCCCAGGGGGGCAGGATCGGGCTGGATCACATGGAACGCAGTGCTGTCGGCCTGCTCCAGCGCCACGATGGACTCCGCACACAGATCCACGGGGGACAGTTCCAGTGGAAGGCCCGCCAGAGATTCCGGCAGGGCCTGCAGCAGCCTGACACCCTGCACGATCCGGTAAAAAGCGTTGGAATCGGGATTTTTCTGAAAGACACCGTCGGACCGGCGGCCGATGAGCCGCCCGATCCGGAAGATCCTGGCGCACAGTCCGGACTCCACCGCGCGGCAGATCTCCTGCTCCGCCAAAAATTTGCCGCGGATATACAGGTTGTCCCGCCAGTTTTGTCCGATGTCCAGATCTGCTTCGGTAAACAGACGGGGAACCGCAGGGTCCTCCCCCGCGAAGGAGCCGCTGATGCTGGCTGTGGAGATGTGGAACAGCGCAGCCCCGGCTGTCAGGGCAAAGGAGACGGCTTGACGGGCCCCCTCCAGATTTGTGGCGAGGAGCCGGTCGTCCGAAGCGTAGTGGCGCACGTCTCCGGCGGCGTGGTAGAGCGCATCCACCCGCTCTGCGAGAGCGGTATAGTCCTTCTGCGCCATTCCGAAGTCCGGCTGACACACGTCTCCCCGGCACACCTCCAGACGATTTTTCCGAAGGGTGGTCCAGCCGCTGCCGAAATACCAGGACAGCGTTTCCAGAAGCCGTCCGGCATCTCCGTCCCGGAGCAGACACACGATCTTTGGGCAGCCCCGGTCCAACAGTACCCGGAGCAGATGCGCACCCAGAAAGCCCGTTGCGCCGGTGAGCAGGACGGTGGAGAACGGTCCGTCTTTCCGCTGGCGGAGCGGAGGCACCTGCGTCGGCCGGAACACAGGCAGCTTCGTCCGGACGGGTGGGGGCTGGACCCGGGCCCCCAGCAGTGCGGCCTGGGCCCGGACCGTGGGGGCACGGTAAAAATCCGCCAGCGTCATGCTGATATGGCGGTTGTAGTATTCGCTCAAAATGCTCAGTGCCGAGAGGGAGGTCCCCCCCTGCTCGAATAGGGAGACATCCGCCCGCAGCGCGGGCTGCCGGAGCACTTGCTTCCAGATGTCCAGCAGGGTGTCCTCGGAGACGGGCGCGGCCGGGGGAGGCTCCTGCGCGGGTGTGGGAAGGGCTTTCAGTGCCGCTTCGCCATCCCCCTCTGCAAGAGCCCTGAGAGCCGGCATATCCAGTTTCCCGCTGGCGTTGTAAGGCATCCCGGACAGTGTCAGCAGACGTCCGGGGATCATGTAGGAGGGCAGGCGCAGGGCGAGGCTCTGCCGCAGGGCGGCAGGGTCCAGGGTCTCCGGCGTCACGATGGCGCAGAGGGAGGAGGAGCCGTCCGGATTTTTCAGGGGAATGGCAACCGCCTCATCCGCGCCGGCTTCCCGCAGGGCGTCCGTGATCTCGCCCAATTCCACACGATTCCCGTTGATCTTCACTTGGGCGTCGGTCCGGCCCAGACACTCGATCCGCCCGTCCAGGCGCAGGCGGCCCACGTCACCGCTGCGGTACATCCGTTCCCCTTGGAAGAAGGGGTCGTCCAGAAACAGCTCCTGGGTCAGATCCGGTCTGCCCACATAGCCGTCGGCCAGGCCGGGGCCCGCCAGATACAGCTCTCCCCGCGCCGTGGGCAGGACCGGCTTGCGGTCCTGATCCAGCACGTAGATCCGGCAGTTGTTCAAGGGCGCACCAATGGTGACGGGCTCGCCCTCCCTCAGTTCGCCTGCCGTGACGTAAACGGCGGTCTCGGTGGGACCGTACATATTCACGAGCCGACCGGAACAGTGGGCCTTGAACTGGGTGACCAGGCCGGGAGAGACCATTTCCCCTGCCACAATGGTGAAGGAAAGGCCTTCTGCCGCCTGGGAGAAGGCGGTGCTGCGCAGGCACATCTGAAGCCTGGAAGGAGTGAACTGGGCGATTCGGGGTTGGTGTGCCGTCATGAGCTCGGCCAGCTTCCAGGGCAGCAGCATCTCCTCCTCGTCAGCCATCACCACGGCGTAGCCCTGGGCCAGCGCCAGGAGCGTTTCAGTGATGAAGATGTCAAAGGTGGCGTTGGCGATGCACAGCACGGGGCCCTGCTCTCCCTCCATCCACTGCCGCAGGCTTTGCAGGCGGTCAGAGAGCGCCCGGTGAGGTATCTGGACCCCCTTGGGACGTCCCGTCGAACCGGAGGTAAACAGGATATACATGGTCTGGCCTCCCTGGGGGCAGCAGGCGTGCTCCAGGGGCTGCGCGGACTCGTTCATGAGCACGACCGGCCGCACGCGGGCCTCTTGGGGCAGAACGGCGGCAGAGGCCTCGTCGCACAGGATGAGTTTTACGTCCGCGGTCCCCATCATGTAGGCAATGCGTTCCGCAGGGTAATCCGTGAGGAAGGGGACGTAGGCTCCGCCGATCTTGAGGATGGCCAGCATGGCGGCCAGCAGCTCCGGGCTGCGCCGGCAGGCGAGACCCACCCGGTCTCCGGAGGCTGCCCCATGTTCTGCCAAAACGCCCGCGATCTGGCAGGCCCGGGCCTCCAGCGCGGCAAAGGAGGTTTTCTGCCCGTGCCAGAGCACCGCGTCGGCATCCGGATGGAGGATGGCTTCCTCCTCAATGACACAGTGAATGGGCATCTCCAGATAGGGATACACCATCCGCCAGGGTCGGTCGAAGCAGCGGAGCCGATCCGCCGGGGAGAGGGGATCCAGCGCCGAGAGGGCAGCTCCCTCCGGGGCATCGGCCAGCTGCCGGATGAGGGTTTCCAGACACCGGCCGTAGAAGGCCACCGTCTCCCCCTCCAGCACGCCGGCGGCGTATTCGAAGTAGAAGTGATACTGCCCGTTCTCTTTTGCGGCCTCGATGCTGAGATCCAGCTTGGAGGTGCCGGTGGGGACGGGGATGTAATCCAGGGAGAGCCCCCCCAGGCGGAAGGCACCGGTGTCCAGCGGGCGGACCTGGAACATCACCTGGTAGAGGGGATTGTGGGCGGTGGAGCGGGGCACGTCCAGCGCCTCCAAAATCTCCTCCAAAGGGCACCCGCCGTGATCCAGCATCTCCATGACGCCGATGCGGACCTGCCGGAAATAGTCCTCTACGCCGCCCCTGGGGAGCAGGCGCAGGGGCAGGGTGGACATCAGCGGGCCGCACACGTTTCGCAGTTCGGGCCGGGTCCGGCAGGAGACGGGAGCCCCCAGGACCAGGTCGTCCTGCCCGGCCAGCCGCCCGAACAAAATGCCAAGCGCGCCCGCAAACAGCATATAGGGGGTCAGCTCATACCGGGCGCAGAACCGGTCGGCCGCCTCGGTGGCGGCCTGAGAAAAGACCAGGGTCTCGGTGCCGCCCCGGAAGTCAAACACCTGAGGACGGGGCCGGTCGGGAGGCAGCTCCAGCAGGGTGGGCACGCCGGACAGCCGCTCCTTCCAGTAGGCCAGATCGGCCCGGTGTTCGGCCCCGTCCGAACGGGCGCAGTACCACGCATAGTCCCGGCAGGACAGGTGGGGTGCGGGCTTCCCGCCGCAGAAGAAGGTGTTCAGACGCTCCATCAGAAGGGGGGTGCTGAGCCCGTCGCTGATGATATGGTGGATGTTCACCAGCAGCAGCCAGCGCCCCGAAGGCTCCTTCCACAGCGCCGCCCGCAGCAGGGGGGCGGCGGAGAGGTCGAAGGGGCGCAGAAGCTGGGAGAAGGCCTCCTCCCGGCTGTCCGCCGTGAGGACAGGGAGCTGGAACGCCGCCGTCTCATCCACCAAAGCGGCGAGATCCCCCTCCAGGGGGAGGAAGCGGGTCCGAAAGAGCGGATCGTCGGCAATGAGCGCCTGGAAAGCCTGCTCCAGACGGGGAATATCCGGCTCCCCGGACAGGGCAAAGGCACAGGGCATCTGATACGCCCGCCCGCTTTCATCCAGGCAGGATTGCAGATAGAGGCTCTTCTGCGTGGCCGTGAGGGGATCTCCCGCGCACATCGGTGCGGCGGGAATCGGTTCCTCCCTCGGCTCTCCTGTTTCCCCGCCCAAAAACTCGTCCAGCCCCTTGGCCGTGCGGCAGGCGTAGAGATCGGAGATCATCAGGCGGACGCCGAAACGCTCCTCGATCCGGCTGATGGTCTCCATGGCGTTGAGGGAGTTCCCGCCGCACAGGAAGTAGTTGCTGTCGGCGTAGAGCTCGCCGGTGTTCAGCACCTGCCGGAAGATCTCCAGGATCTCCTCCTGGCGCTGTCCTGCGGGCTGCAGGTGGGCCTCTTCGTTCAAAGAGGGTTCAGGCAGCAGACGCTCGTTGACCTTGCCGTTGGGCGTCAGGGGGATCGCATCCAGCCGGAGGATCCGCGCCGGGATCATGTAGTGGGGCAGATAGGCCGCCGTATAGGTGAGCAGTTCCATCTCGGAAAGCGGGCGGGAGGAGACATAGTAGCCCACCAGAATCATCTGCCCGTTCTGCTCCAGAGCCCGGGCGGCGGCGTCTGTCACCTCGGGGTGGCGGCTGAGGCAGGCGGCGATCTCCTGAGGCTCCACCCGAAGGCCCCGCAGCTTGATCTGCCGGTCCCGGCGGCCCGCCAGTTCCAGTTCTCCATCGGCCGTCCAGCAGGCGATGTCCCCCGTTTTATAGAGGACCTCCCCGCATTCAAAGGGGCTGGGCAGGAACCGCTGGGCGGTGAGCTCAGGGTCGCCCCGGTAACCGCGGCCCACGCAGACGCCCCCGACATACAGCTCCCCGTAAATTCGAGTGGGGAGGGGCTGGAGATCATCGTCCAGCACATAGAGATGGCAGTTCTCCATGGGCCGGCCGATGGTGATGCGCTCGGCCCGGTCGAGCCGGCAGAGGCTTACCGCCACCGTGGTCTCAGAGGGGCCGTACTGATTGTAGATATGTGCGCCGGTATAGCCCCGCAGGCGGTGCAGCAGCTCGCTGGGAAAGGCCTCGCCTCCGCAGATGATGCTCTCCAGACGGCGCAGGGCCAGCGCAAAGCCCGTGTCGCTCAGGAGGGCGGAGAGCCGGGAGGGCGTGGTGGAGAGGAACCCAACGCCGTAATCGTGGATCAGCCGGGCCAGCTCCGCGGGGTTTTCCTGCTGCCGGGGGTTGGTCAGCAGCACCGTGCGCCCGCACAGCAGCGCGATGGCGCTCTCCAGCAAAAACGCGTCAAAGCCGATGCTGCACAGAGAGAGCACCGCGCCGCTGCGGTAGATCGGCTGCATGGCCATGGCCAGGTTGACCACGCTTTTCTGGGTGATCTCCACGCCCTTGGGCGCGCCGGTGCTCCCGGAGGTATAGACCACGTAGGCCAGATCGTCCGGGCGGCCTCTCCGGGCCTGGGTACAGGCGTCGGGCAGGGCGTCCATATTCACGATCCGGAGCCCCGGGACCGAAAGGGGGGCGGAGAGGTCCGGGACGGACAACAGACAGTTCGCCCCGCTCTGGGCCAGAATGCTTTGCAGGCGGGAGACCGGCTGGTCCGGGGAGAGCAGGAGCCAGGCGCAGTTTGCCTGCATAATGCCTACCAGCGCGGCAAAGAGACGGGGGTCCCTGGGCAGCAGGACGGCCGCCAATTCCCCTTCCTCGGGGAGGGCCGCCGCCACGTGCCGGCCCATCTCCCGCAGCTGCCGGTAGGTGGTGCGCGCCCCCTCGTGGATGACGGCCACCCGCCGGGGATTCTGGAGCGCGACCTCCTCAAACATCTCGTAGGGGGTGCGGGCGCTGCGCATGGCATAGGACTGGTTGAAGCGGTAGAGCACACACTCCCGCTCCTCGCCGCTCAGGATGGGGAGCGAGCGGATGGGGGTGTCCGGGGACTGGAGCCCGGCGCGCAGAATGTGGCAGAGATACTGGTGGAGCTCGTCGATCTCCCGCTCGGAGAACAGCTGGGTGAGATAGTCGTAATCCACCGAGTAGATGCGGTTGTCCTCCAGGTTGGTCAGGTGGATACACAGCTGCTCCACCTGGAACCCGCTGTAATACCAGAGCCCGGAGATCTGCACGGTGGCGTCCGGATTGACCAGGATCTGGCTGTTTTGATAGGACAGCATGATGCGGAAGAGAGGTCCGCCGCCGCCTGCCAGTTCCTCCATCTCGGCGAAGGGGAACCGCTGATGGCGCAGCATCTCCAGCCAGTTTTCCGTCAGGCGGTCGCTGAAGGTGCGGAAACTCCAGGTGTCGGAGACCTCGTTGACAAAGGGCAGGGTGCTCACAAACATGCCGGTAGTCTGCTTGTAGACGAAATTGGTGCGGTTAAAGACGGGGACGCCGATGGTGAATCGGTCCCCCCCGCCGGAGCGTTTGAGGTAGGTGGCCAAAGCCATGTAAAAGACAGAAAAGGGCGTGACGCGGTGCTGCTGGCAGAAGGAGTAGATGGCGTGATTGAGCTGCTGGGGGAGGCGGTAGCTCTTTCGCCGCCCCACCTGGCTCACCGCGCTTTTAAAGCTCTTGACCGAAGCGGTTTCTCCCTCCCTGCCCAGGACGCGGCTCCAGTAGTCCCGGTCGTCCCGGTAGGTTTTGGAGTCCAAATAGCGCGCCTCGTCCTCCACATAGGCGGCATAGTCGGGGAACTCCTCCCACTCGGGCGCCTTGCCGCCCAGAAGGCCCAGGTAGGCCTCTCCGATCCGGTTGCACAGCATGATCTGGGACCAGCCGTCGGAGATGATGTGGTGGGTCTCCACCAGCAGGCAGGCAGAGCGCTCTCCCATCCGGCACAGGACGAACCGGTACAGCGGCGCGTCCGGGGCGAAGATGGGGATCTGAGTATAGGCTGTGGCCCAGTGGCCGAAGCTCTCTTCATTGACGCAGGCAAAGTCCAAAAGAGGGACCGCGTCCCCGGACACGGGGGCGTGGTACTGCATGGGAACACCGTCCCGCACTGTGATCCGGGTGCGCAGGGAGGGGTCCAGATCGACCACCGTACGAAGGGCTTTCTCCAGCAGAGACAGATCCACTCTGCCCGAGATGCGGATGGTGGCGCTGATGTTGTTGATGGAAGTTCCCCCCACTGACTGCTCCAGCGCCCAGATGTTTTTCTGATTGAGGGAAAGAGGGAAGACTTCGTATTCCTTTTTCTTCATATGTTCCGCCATAGACCTCACGCACCTCTGTGCCTCTGTTCCATATTTGCCCCGGATTTTTGTAAACTCAATGCTTTTTAAATATATCAAAGTTCGACAGAGAACACAAGCACAAAGCTCGGTTTCTTGCCGTTTCTGGACAATTATTTCTGATTTTGCGGGCCCCCGGACGCAGGACGGACCGCCTGCTTTTCATATGACGGCGGTGCCCCTGCATATCCATCAGGCAGGGGGGATCGCATATGAAACGCAAGCCCACGCAGTTTGTGGTGAAGGAGACGTTTCGCTCCGCGGATGTGCAGGCGAGAAAGGCGGCGGTCAGCCGTATCGTAAAGCGGTATCTGGAGATCCGGCTGTGTCCGTAGATCAAGCGGACCGGCGCCAAAATGAGGGGGGAGAGTCCGTGCTGTGTGCGATCTACTGCCGCCTGAGCAAAGAGGACGAAGACAAACAGCAGCCGGAATCCGAGAGCATTCAAAATCAGAAATCCATGCTGGTGAAGTATGCGGTGGAGCGGGGCTGGGACATTTACAATCTGTACTGTGACGAGGATTTTTCCGGCGCGGACGCCCACCGGCCCGACTTCAGCCGGATGCTCCGGGACGCAGAGGCCGGAAGGTTTCAGATCATCCTCTGCAAGAGCCAGTCCCGCTTTACCCGGGATATGGAGCTGGTGGAGAAGTATATTCACGGCAGGTTTCCCCAGTGGGGGATCCGCTTTGTCGCCCTTGCGGACCATGTGGACACCGACGTAAAAGGCAGCAAAAAAGCCCGCCAGATCAACGGGCTGATCAACGAGTGGTACCTGGAGGACCTGTCGGAGAACATCCGCATGGTGTTCGACTTCAAGCGCCGGCAGGGACAGTATATCGGCGGCTTCCCCCTCTACGGGTATCGGAAGGATCCTGCGGATAAAAACAAACTGGTGGTGGACGAGACGGCGGCGCCCGTGGTGCGTCAGATCTACCGCTGGTCTTTGGAGGGCTGCGGGGCCCAGCGTATTGCGGCGCTGCTGAACCGGCGGGGCATCGACAATCCCACCCGGCACAAGCAGAAACTTGGTATGAATTATGTCAATGGAAGTGGAGCGGGCGGTGGGTGCTGGAACAAGACCGCCGTGTCCCGGATCCTGCACAATGAGATGTATGCCGGCGTCATGGTGCAGGGGCGGAAAAAGAAGGTCAGCTACAAATCCAAACGCACCGCGGATGTGCCGGAGGAGCAGTGGTACCGGGTGCCCGGCACCCATGAGGCCATCATAGATCCGGAGACTTTTCGGCAGGTGCAGGAGCTGCTCCGCCCGCGAAGGAAGGCCGACGGACGGGGGGAAGTCCATGTGCTGGCAGGATTGGTGAAGTGCGCGGAGTGCGGTTCCACCATGGCCCGGACATCCAACGGCCAGCCGGGCGAGAAGCGGGTGAGCTATCTGCGGTGCAGCCGGTCGGCGGCGGGCGGCGGGAGAGCGCTGTGCTCCCGGCACTCCGTCCGGCTGGATGATCTGGTCGAGCTGGTGTCGGAGCGGCTGCGGACGCACCTTGCGGGATGCTGGGAGCCGGGCGATCTTCAGCGGTTCTCCCCGCGGGAGCAGGCGGCCGACCGGGTGACTGCGCTGCAAAAAGACCTGCGAACGCTGGAAGGGCAGATCGAAGCCCGCGCAGCCGCGCTGAAGACCCTCTACCTGGACCGGGTGTCCGGGCTCCTGGGAGAAGAGGAGTTTTGCTCCATGAACCGGGAGTTCCAGAAGGAGAGAGCGCATATGATCCGGCACAGAGAGGAACTGCGGCGGGAAGTGGAGCGCGTGAACGGGGCGGAGGACGGCGGCGGAGCGGCAGAGCGCGTCCGGGAGCTCCTGCGGTTGGACCCTGTTCCCCGGGAACTGTTCGTCCTGGCGGTGGAGAAGGTCGAGGTGGGGGAAAAAGACCCTGAGACAGGGCGGCAGGAGGTGCGGATCCACTGGAAGTTTTAAGGCGGCACCGCACAAAGACGGCGGCGCGTTGTTAAAATTTCCGCCATGACCTTGTTGCGAAAACTTAAAATCCACCAAGGATTCCTGTGTTTGCGCGCCTGGTTCCGACGCAAAATTTTGAAGCAAATCGCTCTTGCCCCATGATGCGGTCTTGCCTTAAAAAGGAGCGCGTGGACTTGGAAACCCTCTCCCATGTCATAGAGCCCAAACTGCCCGGAGCGGTGGAGAGCTACGTGGATCTGGGGCGGTTCTATGATCGGGAGGGCCTGGAACCGCTGCGGGAGGAGCTGTCCGCAGCCATGGACGGCTACAAGGGACACTACAAACGGGCCTATCGCTGTCTGACGGCGGCGGCCCAGCTGGCGGAGGACAGCCGCGCGCTGCTTTTGACGCCCGCGCTGGAGGCAAAAGCCCTGAAACGGGCCCGCGGCATTTTAGGGCGGGAAATCAAAAAGACAGGCCGTCAGTCGGGGCGGGCTGTCCAGCGCTTCCTCAGCGGCATCACCTGTCAGGGGGCGATCTGCCGTTTTGATACGGCGGACACGTTGTGCCGCAGAGTCTATGAGCTCTCGGACTCCTGGGGGCTGGGCTCCGGGATGCTGACGGCTTTGGCGTCCGGAGCCATGTCGGCGGGTTACGACGTCATCCTCTGCCCGTCCCCGCTTTTTCCCGAGCGGGCGGAGCATCTGCTGATCCCGGAGCAGTCCCTGGCGTTTCTCACCAGCACGCCCGCGCTGTCCTATCCGGGTCGGCCCTATCGCCGCATCCGGCTGGACGCCATGGCAGACGAAGAACTGCTGCGCAAATACAAGGCCCGGCTGAAATTTTCCAGGAAGGTCCAGGCGGCGCTTTTGGAGGAAGGTGTGGAGGCGCTGGCCCAGGCAAAGGCTGTCCACGACCGGCTGGAGGCGCTTTACAATCCCCACGTGGACTTCGATGGAGTCTACCGACAGGCCGACGAGCTTTCCCGGGCGCTGCTGGCTTTGACATAAGACATAGGAGAAGGGCCGGCGGTGTACCGCCGGCCCTCCTTTTGCCCGGTCACTCGGGCAGAGTCCAGTTGAGATCTTCGAAATAGGGGGCCTGTTTGCGCATCCGAAATTCCGCCACGTCTTTTCCGGACCAGTCGTAGAGCCCCTCTCCGGCCGCCACGCCGGTTTTGCCGCTGTCCAGCCCTTTTTGAACGATCTTCTGAATGCCCTTGACATCACAGAGCGAGGGGGAGACGTTGGCGGCAATATCCCGCTCCAGAGCGAAGCCCACCTCGTCAAAATACTCCAGCAGACCAATGGAGGCATAGCGTTTTCCTACGGCCCGCTTGATGGCCTTGTCGATGTCCTCCGCTGTGGCCACCCCCTGCTCCATGAGAAACAGCGACTCGCGGAACATGGCCTGGGCCAGGCGGTTGACCAGAAGCCCGGGCACATCCCGGCGGAGCAGGACGACCTGGCGGCCCGGAAGCGTGCCAGCCCGGCGGCACTGTGGCCCACCACCGTCTCAAAGACGTTGCCGATGGACAGGGTCGCCCGCAGGCGCCGATGACGCCGCTGCCGTAAACACCGATTTTTTCCATGCCAATCCCTCCCAAATGCTTCTTTAAAAAGCATACAGGACGGGAAAAATAATGTTAACCTCAATAAGGGATCGTGGCCCAGGTATTTACCCCGGAAAGGTCCAGAAAAAGAATGTTTTTGGGCAAAACAAAGGAAAAGATCAGGATGGCGGCGGCCAGCAGGATCACAAGAGCAAACACCGGAAGAGCGGGGAGGCGGCGGAGCGGCTGCTCCGCCAGACAGGGCAGAAACAGACACAGTGCCATCAAAAGCACATAGAGAAGCGCATCCGCAAAGACGGGCGCAACCTTTAAAACGATGTGGAGGACCCAGCCGGATGCCAGCATGAGGACGCAGGAGAGCAGCAGCGCGGCCATCCTGGACGTTCGGCTGTCGTCCCCCCGGGAGAGGATGAGCACGGAGACAAGGCCGGGCCAGAACAAAATTTTCAAATGTTCCCAGATGCTTTCCTGAATGGGACAGAGCAGCTGGGTGAGCAAATTGGGCCAGAGAGAGTACCCGAAATGCAGACAGGCGCCCGCCACAGTGACCAGTACAAACGTCAGCCAGGTGTTTTTGGAACAGCGTTTCATATCAGTTCTCTCCTTTTGATGCGGGCGGAGCGCCTGCAGAGATAGTATAACCTATGAATGGGGCTTCAAAATATACGGGAGGGAACCGGGAAAAGAGTATGTTGTTTTCCAAAAAAAGAGAGATTGCCCCCATTTGCCGGGATAAAACCGGGAGCGCCTGCAAACCCGGCGCCGGAAAAACAGACCCAGCCAAAGCGGCTGTTCATTTCCAGGGTTCCCGGCGGAGCTTTCGACCATATTAGGGATGACGCTTTTGGCGTCGTTTTGAATTTTAAATGGGGGTGGTCGATTGAACAAGAAACAGCTGGGGGGCGTTGGACCGGTGCGGGCTGCGGCGGCGGCGCTGGCGGCGGCCCTGGTGCTGGCGTCGGGAGGACAGGACGCGCTGGCCGCGGAGGAAGCGCCGGTGAGCGCCCCGGCGTCGGTTCGGACCCTGGTCCCGGTGGGCCGGGCGGTGGGGATCAAACTTTTTTCAGACGGCGTGATGGTGGTGGGATTTTCACAGATCCCGGCGGCGGGGGGAACTGAGACGCCTGCCCGGACGTGCGGGCTGAAAGAGGGGGACATCATCACACACATCAACAGCGCCGAAGTGGACACCATCGAAGAGGTGCAGAGCCAGCTGGCCCGGATCGGCGGCGAGGAGATGAGCATCCGGGCGCTCCGGGACGGCCGGGAGGTTCAGGTCACCGCTCAGGCGGTGCAGTGTGTCTCCGACGGATCGTACAAGCTGGGAGCCTGGCTGAGAGACTCCATGGCCGGGATCGGCACCATCACCTATTATGACCCGGAGACCGGGGCCTTTGGAGCTCTGGGCCACGGAGTCAACGACGTGGATACCGCACAGCTGATGCCACTGGAGACAGGCGGAGTTCTGAAGGCCACGGTCACTGACGTGAAAAAAGGGAAGCGGGGCGAGCCGGGGGAACTCCACGGCACCTTTGAGCTTTCCAAGGATGTGGGCGAGCTGACGGCCAATACCGCGCAGGGGATTTTCGGTTCCCTGTCCGACGGCAGTTTGGCCGCGGGCCTGGAGCCGGTGGAAGTGGCGAGCCGGGATCAGGTAAAGACCGGGAAAGCCGCCATTTACTCCAACATTTCGGGGGATGACGTAAAGTCCTATGAGGTGGAAATCACAAAGATCTTTCCGGCGGGCGGAGATGGCCGGGATCTGATGATCAAAGTGACCGATCCCACCCTGCTGGAGGCCACCGGAGGCATTGTGCAGGGAATGTCCGGAAGCCCTATTGTCCAGGACGGCCGTCTGGTGGGGGCCGTCACCCATGTGCTGGTGGGAGACCCCACACAGGGTTATGGAATCCTGGCGGAAAGAATGCTCAGCACAGCTAAAAACTTCTAAAAACTGGAAAAAGTCGAACGAGGTCGAATTTTTCTTATCCAAAAAATGGCAAAACTGTATTGCGTTTGTTGTCTATTTATGGTAAATTATTGGCAACCGGTAAACATGCCTTGGCCAGGCGAGACGCAGCGGAAAGGGAGTCAATATGGATAAGAAGAAGATTCTTGTGGCGGACGCAGGAGAGGAATTCCGTCGCCTGTTGGTGGAGACCATTGACGCCGAAAGTGACCTTGCCGTAGTGGGAGATACAGGAGACGGGGAAGAGGCGGTCTCTCTGTGTGCCAAGCGGAAGCCTGATGTGGTTGTCATGGACATGATCCTGGCGAAAATGGATGGAGTGGAGGTTCTGGCCTCTCTGAGCGCTCTGGAGACAAAACCGAAGATTTTAGTGTTGTCCAGCTTTGCGGGAGGCGGGCTGGCCGACCTTGCCGCAGCCAACGGCGCGGAATATTTTATGCTGAAACCTTGCAAGACCACTTCTGTGGTGGAACGCATCCGCCAGGTGACCACCGTGGCGCGCCCCCTTTCGGAGGAGCCGATCAGTCGGGGGAGGAGCCTGGAGAGCACAGTGACTGCGATCATTCACGAGATCGGTGTTCCGGCCCACATAAAGGGCTACCAGTATTTGCGCGAAGCGATCATGATCGCCGTGGTGGATATGGATGTTATCAACGCGGTGACAAAAGTCCTTTATCCCGAAGTAGCCAAGCGGTTCGGCACCACGGCCAGCCGGGTGGAACGGGCCATTCGCCACGCCATTGAGGTGGCGTGGGACCGGGGCGACCTGGAGACGCTGCAAAAGTATTTCGGCTATACCGTTTCCAATGCCAAAGGGAAGCCCACCAACAGTGAGTTCATCGCTATGATTGCCGACCGGCTCCAGCTCCAAAGAAAGGAGCAGTGAGGGATCTTTTTTGTGCGGTTCAAACCGCGCGAGGCCGGGGAGGCTGGCCGGCGCGACAGCAGGATCCTGTGTCGAAGTCTTTTTATTATGGAAAATCGATACACCCGGCTGACCGGATCTTTTAATCCGGTCAGCCGGGTGTTGTTTTTTGCTGCGGATTGACGTTCCGCTGTGATGTTTACAGGAACAAGCTCCACATAAAGTTCGAAAACACGTGGCAGCCGGCGTGGTAAAGCATGCTGTACTGGATGCCGTATCTGCGGCTTAGTCTGCCGAATGCCGGCTCCAGCCGGCATTCACTGGTTGCTGCTGCTTAAAGTTTTTACTGTCCCCTAGGTCAGTTTACAAAGAACTACACGCAGACCGTGAAACGGGCTGCTGACAACAAATAAAGGCTGAACATCAAGCACAGGAAAAGTACGAGATATTCAGCCTGTTTTGTTGTCTGGGGGTTCCAAAGGGG
>NZ_JBNPLQ010000034.1:0-26823 GCF_050313575.1 Candidatus Pseudoscillospira sp. SGI.172
GGTATCAGAGGTCGTCAGCGCACCGGTCGGCGTGTAGGTGTAGGTGGTGACGTCCTTCTTGCTGCTGTCGCTGTACGTCGCCTCGATGACCATGCCGGTCTTGTCGAAGCTCTCGCCCTCGTTGTAGGTCACCTTGGTGGGTGCAGTCTTCACAGAGATGCCCGTCAGCGTCGCAGGCGCAGGAGGCGTGACGGCGTTGACCGTGATGGTCTGCGTGCAGGTCTTGGTCTCGCTGCCCTCGGTGTAGCTGATGGTGATGGTGGTATCAGAGGTCGTCAGCGCACCGGTCGGCGTGTAGGTGTAGCCGGTGACGTCCTTCTTGCTGCTGTCGTTGTACGTCGCCTCGATGACCATGCCAGCCGGATCGAAGTTTTCACCTGCGGTATAGGTGATCTTGTCGGGCGCGGTCTTCACCGTGATGCCCGTCAGCGTCTTGGTCGCCGGCTCGGACGGTGCGAAGGTGAAGCCACTCGCCACGACTTTCGGCTCGCTGCCGGGGGCAAAGGTCAGCGTATCGCCGGTGCCGCCGTTGCTCCAAGCGTAGTTGCTTCCGCTGCCATCGTTGAACTTGAGCGCCTTGTCGCTTGCTTTGCCTGCAAGCTCCGCGGCAGTTGCAAAGCGAACCGTGTCGGCTTTCACATCGTCATAGCCCTTGCCCGTCTGGAAGCCCAGATAGACCTTGGTAAGAGAGATCATTTCGGTAAGCGTTGCCGTTTCGCCATTGCCGGGCTGAATGAGCATAAAACCAGTTTTGTCGTCGCTGCTCTTGTAGGCATAGACATTGGTATTCCATGTTACAAATGTATTTGGGTTTTCCCATGCATCATAAGCCATGGCCCGATTTTCCGGAGTTGTTGTCAGAGGAACCTCTGTTGCTCCATTCTTGAATAGCGGTTTTAACACAGATAGGTCAAATGCAACAACGCAGGATTGTACACCCTGGATCTTGGTCTCCGCACCAGTCGGACCAACATCCAGGCTGACGCTCAGCTTGGCGTCGTCCACCTTGGCCACGGTCAGGCCGGCCTTGTAATCAGTGCCTGCCGCGAAAGCCGTCGTCACGCAAAGACTCAGCAGCATGGCGACTGTGATCAGGCCTGACAAAAGTCGCTTTGTTTTCATAGTTTTCCTCCTTAGATTTTTAATAAATCACTTCGCAGTCCGAAGTTGATTTCAGGTAGTTTTCCGGCAGCCACACAATGTTCAGGTCGTCTTCGTTGATGATGCCGTCGCCGTTCACATCGGCAAGGGCATTCACCCCGGAATCGTCGGCCTTCTTGAGGTAATTTGCCGGCAGCCAGATGGTGTTCAGATCGTCCTCGTTGATGCTCCCGTCGCCGTTGATGTCTCCGCACAGCAGGGTAATCGTGCTGTACGGCTTGTCGGTCAGTGCCGTCAGGTCGATGTCGGTGGTCTCCACCACCACGTTCTTCACCGTGTACTTCAAGTGGGCCTTCTTGGTGACCACAAGGTCATAGGTGCCCTTGGGCACGTTGGGGATCGTGAATTCCTGCTCGGTCGATCCGCTGGCTCCGTTGCCGGAAACCGTCAGCGGCGTTCCGACCACCGTTTCGCTGCCCGCCTGGTAGAGGGTGACGGTGAAATCGTGGCTGCCGTTGTAGCTTGCCACCTTGCCTTTTACGCTGACGCCGGCCTTGCGTGCCAGCACAAAGGGCGAGCAGCTGTCCGTGGTGAACGTAACGGTTCCATTTTCGGTGTCCACCTTATCAAATTTCTTTTGCCCGCTTGTTGCCTCCTTTCCGTAAATCACTCTGCCGGTGTCGGTGATGTGGATCAGCACCAGTGTCCCCGCGTCGATCAGCTGCGCATTTTCTGTGCCGATCGTCAGGGTGATGGTGGCGGTTTCATTATCGTTCAGGGTATATTTCTGACCGCTCGCATCCTGCAGAGAAATGTCGTAGATTTTATCCACTTCGTACCCCTCCGCAGCCTGCAATGCGTAGCTGACATAGGGGTTCTCCTGATTGGCTGTGATGTCGTCCACCTCAACTGCAACCAGCGTGATCCCTGTGGGCAGTATGCTGTTGAGATAGCTGGTGGTTGGGATTGTCGGCAGCGGCTTTGCCTCTGTTGTGCAGGTGCATTTCGTCACGCCGCAGGTGTCGGCGCTGTCTGTGCAGCCGCCGCAGGTGGTGCAGGTGTGGATGCAGTACTGCTTGAGCACGCCGGTGATGAGGATATTTGCGGGCGAGCCGCCGGGCACCGGATCCTTGCCGCCCTTGCCGTCATAGTTGCCGCCGCCGCTTGCGCCGGAAATCGCAAAGTAGTTTCCGTACTCCTGATAGTCCTGCTGATCGAGCACCGTGCCGTCGCCGTCCGCGTCGGTCAGCTCCCAGCGCTCCACATCGCGCTTGAGGGTGGGGTCGCGGATCACGAGAATGTAGCTGTTGTCCTGCGCCCGCAGGGCGGAAACTGCGATGCCTCCGTTATCCGACCGCACAAAGCCGTTGGCGATGGTAACATTGTGCCAGTTCGGCTCCTGCGGCTCGGGCAGGGGATCGTCGGTGGCGCGCCATACGGCGGTGATCTGCCGGCTGTCGTAGTCCTTGGTGATCTCGGCGGTGTAAGTGGTGTCGGTGGAGAGGACTGTGTAGGTCTTGCTGCCACCGTAGCTGATGCGGCACCATCCCTTGAAGCAGGGATAGCCCGCGTTGCCCTCGGTGGTCAGCGTGACGGTGGAGCCGATGGGGAAACTTCCACCGGTGAACACTTCGTCGCCCTTCTTCACCACGCCGTTTTCCACCTCGGGACTGAAGTATGCCGTTTCGGGTTGGTAGGTAACGGTGTACGCTCCGTCTGCCTTCACAGTGATCTCGTAGCTTTCCGGCTTTTCGCCCGTTGCCTCATCGATGATGCAGGCAACCTCTTTCCCCTCGGGAATCTGGCTGCTGTCATAGTCGATCTTGACCGTTGTACCGTATTTGACGTCGCCCTCGGTGTATTTTTCATCGCTCCACTTTTCCCAACCTGTGGAGATTTGATAGTACCCGCCGTTCACCTTGATGTGGTAGGTGACGTCCTCGTAAATGGCGCGGATGCCGGTTGCCTCGGTGAAACGATTATCAACTGTATAGATATACTTGCCGTTGCTGTCCTTCACGGCATTGCCGGCAGCGTCCTTCTTTGCCTCCACATAGTTGACCTTTTGGTCCCGCGCGTCGGAGAAAAACTCCCATGCACCGGTCTGCCAGTTGTACTTTTCCCAGCGGACAAAGCGGTACTCCGGATGGGACTCGCCATCCAGTGCGTGCAGAATCGCGGCATGGTAGTCTCCGTTATAGCCGCCGTAGTCCTGAATGTTGGAGTACACAGGCCGAATGTCGAAATTGTGGCGGTAGTCGAAAAATCCGCTGCCCAGCGCCTCGTAGGCCTGATTCCAGCTGGCGTAGATTTTCTTGTGGTCAACGCTCAGACGATAGCCCGCCGGATGCTCCGGCGGAGCCGGGGTGAACTCGGTGTTGATTGTGTCGATAGACTCGTTCTCCGCCGTGGTGCCGATCTCCTTGACCCAGCAGTGCGTCTGCCTCCACTTGTACAGCGAGCCTTCTCCGTTGCCCTCGGTCAGACCCTCGGGGAGGGCATCCTCGTAGTACATCTCCTTGGAGTAGTCGATGTAGTTGCCGTAGCGTTCGTTTCCGGCGTAGTACTCCAGGCAGACATTGCTGTCCTTGGTGACGGTGTAATAGATGCTGTAGCTGTTATTTTCATCGGCCTTTTTTGAGTACTTCCAGCAGTCATAACCCAGGCAGGTGGTCTCTGTGCGGGTGTAGCCGTAGTCCTCGTACCAGTTTTCGGTACTGCGGGGACTCTGATTGTAGAAGCTTTCCCAACGGGTGAAGGCGTCGTCTGTCAGCGAGGCGTAACTTCCGAGACCCTTCTCGCCGAACAGGCTCATGTGGGAAATCTTTTCGAGATACTCATCGGTGTTTCTGACGTAATCCAGCACCGCCCAATCATGGGCATTGTAGTAATTCCCACCGTACTTGGCGTAGTTGCGGTGAAGGTACATAGGCTGGAGCTTACCGGAATGGTCGTCAACGAACATCACCACATAGCACGGCTCATCGTTGACGTTAATGCGCCGCCACATGAAGATGGATACCTCGCGCCCCTGCTTGTCGGTAAAGTTGTAGTGCCGCTCGTACTGGTTGTAGCCGCTGCGAAGGTCCGTCTTCCGCATCTTGACGTTGCGTTCCTTGTAAAAAGGTTTCCACTCTGCCTTGATGTAGTAACTGCCAATCGTCGCTCCGCAGGCGCAGGTTTGGCGGCGATAACCCGCCTTACCGTCCTTTGCTTCGGTAACGATCTCCCAGTCACCATAGCTGTGCTCGCTCGTCCTTTCGACCGGCTCGGTCTTGGTCGCGCCGCACTGGGTGCAGGTGTAGGTCTTCACGCCCTCGGCGGCGCAGGTCGCCTCGGTGGTGACTTCGCCGGAGTTCCAATAGTGGTTGTTCACTTCGGTGTAGGGGCAGTCGGCGCAGCGCGCCGTGTGCTGTTCGTCGTTCAGCCGCTCGTAGGTGTAGGCGTAGGTGTTGTGGTAACCGCGTTCAAAACGGTATTCCTTCAGCCCCTGCGCGCTGTCCTCGCGGACATAGAGCGTGCCGTCGGTGCAGAGTGTACCCTTCTCCAGTACCTTCCAATCGCCGAAATTGCCGGTCAGGTCGGAAAACGCGGGGGAGAACCCGGTAACTCTGTCTACCACCATGCGGAAGGATTTTTGCGGCACCTGTGTTCCGTCGCTGCCCAGCCAGTAGGCAAAGGTGTGGCCGGGAATCAGGCTTTCATCCAGTGTGACGGTCAGCACCGTTCCGGTGGGGAATTTGGCGCCCGAGCGCACGGTCATGCCGTCCTTCTGCAGGGTGCCGCCGTGTACATAAACGGGGTACGCCGCAGCGGGACTGTCCACCGCCATGCTCGTCGTCACGCAAAGACTCAGCAGCATGACAACGACCATCAAGCCTGATAATAATCGTTTCCTTCTCGTGATCGTTCCCTCCTTTACTTCTTGTAGTTCACCTCACAATGAATGGCAGAAGCTTTGAGATAATGTGCCGGCAGCCATACAATGTTCAGGTCGTCTTCGTTGATGATGCCGTCGCCGTTCACATCGGCAAGGGCATTCACCCCGGAATCGTCGGCCTTCTTGAGGTAATTTGCCGGCAGCCAGATGGTGTTCAGATCGTCCTCGTTGATGATGCCGTCGCCGTTGATGTCTCCGCACAACAGGGTGATGGTGCTGTACGGATTGCCGGTCATGGTCGTCAGGTCGAGGGGGTCATCCCCCACCACAACGCCTGTCACCGTGTAGGTCAGGTGGCCGGGCTTGGTGACCACGAGGTCGTAGGTTCCAGCAGCCACGGCGTCGAAGTTGAAGCTCTGCTCCTTCTGACCGCTGCCGGTAGTCGGTTCGATGGTGGTCTCATAGGAAGCCTCGGTGTGGTCCTGCTCAATGAGCCGAACGGTCACAGGGTTGTTCGGGTTGTAGCTCTTCACCGTCCCGCTGACGCTCACGCCCTTGGACTTCACGGGCAGGTCGATGTTCCCCACCTTTACCGTACTGCCATTGGTGACAATATTGTCATTACCGCTGCTACCGTTACGCTCATACATATACTCCGCACCGTTGACGGTGGGGTACTTATACTCATTCACCAAAATCGGGCGGGTACCGTCTGTTTTCAGCGTGAGAGCAGCGCGCACTGTCCCATCATTCGTCTCCGGAACGGTGTTGCTGCCGCTGTCGATGTACGGCCAAGAGAGCTCCTGCACCGTTACGCCTGCCGGCAGCCCGCCGACCTGCGCAGCTGTGGGCAGGGGGTCGCCGACGGTCAGGGGTGCGGGCATGGTCAGGTCGATCTGCCGGATCGGGGTGGCGGTAAAGGTCAGCGTGTCATTTGTGCGGGTGATCTTATTATTGGGCACCGTGAAATGCCCGCCCCAACTGCCGATCGCCACACCGGCGCTTGAGGTAAAGCTCGCACCCGGGTTAGCCTTGATGGTCACCTTGACGGTATAGGTCTTGTCGGGGTCAAAGGTCACAGCACCGGGCAGGGCGTCTTCCTCCGCGCCTGCGCTGTCGCCCACCCACCACTGATAGGAGATGGTACGCATCTCTTTGCTGGTGTCCCACAGCGAGATGCTTTCACCCACCGAATTGCTCATGTCCAAACCAACCAGCGTCTGCCCGGAAATGCTTGCCTCGGCAGCATCTGCAAACGTCGCCTTTATGCCCAAGGTCTTGGTTTGGGTAGGGCTGCTGTAATTAGGCTTCGGCACATGGAAGACCAGCTCCGGGTTATAGAGTTCGTTTCCTCCGTAGGCTCCCCAAATATTATATTCATCATAATTGGAGATCTTCCACTCCTTGAACACCTTCCCGGTGGGCGGTTTCGGTACGACCCGCACCCTTGTGCCGACCTTGAGAGCTTGGCTGAAGGCATTGGTTGGAATCATGACCTCTGTACCGTTTTCGTTCATATAATAGACGGTGCAGCTGCTGTGGTTGGGTGCAATCTGCACCGTTTGCAGGTTCTCCGCCAGCTTGAAGATACACTCCTTGCGCGTGTATTCGTACCCGCCGTCCGCATCGGGGACGAGGGTGAACACGCTGATAGTACCCGCACCGCGCACATCAAAGGGCCCGGTGTAGCTCTGCGAGTGCGTGGGGCTTGCGTTGCCGTTGGTGTCGTAGGCTATGGTGGCGTTAAGGGGGAATTCGTTTTGCGTTGTCAGCTCCACCGTTACGACGTTCTCCGTCATGGTGTAGGTGTTGCCGTCTGGGTTCAGCGGCGCACCGCCGGACTTCGGCGTCACCGTCACTTTCGGGGCGGGCAGTTCGGTCAGCTTCGACAGATGAACCGCGGCGTAGTTATGGCTCATTTTCAGGTATTGCGCGCCGCCCACGGTAAAGGCCTTGGCCAGCTTAAAGTAGATCGAGCCGTTGCCGCTGTCGGTGATGGTGACCTTGCCGTTTTCCACCTTGGTGCCCATGTTGGACTCGGACGGCTGCTCGCCTACCCGATACCAGACCTCATAGCCCTCGGGCGCCTCCACCGTCAGGTCGATCGAGCCGTAGAAATACCGCCTGATGCCGTCGCCAACATCCGTCTCGCCGTTCGTGTCACCGTATTTCACCGTGGGTTTATCGGTGGGCCGCACGGCATAGCGCACCTCGCTGGTGATCTCCTTTATGATGGGACCTGCGTAGGCCTTGATGCGCACGTCCTGCGCGGTGGTGACGTTCACATCAAAGGGGCCGGTGTAGCTATTGAGCGTTCCCCACTGGTTCTTGTCGTAGTCCCACAGGCGGTACTTGATGGTTGCATTCCGCTCTGCCGTGATTTTCACGGTTTTGGTGCCGCCGGTGTCCTCAATCTTGGTGTCGGGGCTGATGTACGGCGGTGCAACGGGCGGATCAAAGGTAAATGGCTTACTGAAGAAGCATCTGCTGGTTTGATCATCATAGTAAGCGATGCGGTAGCTCCCCGTCGGGATATTCAAAAACCTGCCGTTCATCGCACCATCTGTGCCGTAGGCGTTCTTATCGGCATACAGCCGGCTGTTGCGCAGGCCCATGACGGGGCTGCCCTTCAGGTCCTTGACGGCATAGGTGTTTTCGCCGTACCGGGGCAGCTGTGCGGGCACCAGCATGACACGGTATCCGCCTGCGCCGTCGCTGATGTTGTCCTCCGTCGCAAAGGTCAGATCCTGATAGGCGTAGCGGGTCTGCTTGGTCACGCCTTTGTCCCATTGGAGGCTGTAGTCCACATCGCTCAAGGTGGGGCCCGTCTTCATGGGGTCACGCACCGGCACCAGCACCATATCCTGCTGGATGTTGTCGAAGGTCTTGATGGAATCCGTCCAGCTTGTGCCGGTTTCGGTGCCGGTGGGGTGCAGGGCGTCATACCAATAGAGGAACTCGCCCTTTGCGATATCCTCACCCCCAACCAATACCACGCTCCCGCCCTTGGGCACAACATGGATGTCGTTGAACTTCGGCTCCATCACCTTGGCGTAGTAGAGCTGGCTGCCGAGGGGATTGTCCGCCGGCGCATGCGAGTCCATAGTCAGGCCGGGGGACTTCTTCACGGTGGCGACACCCTGCGGCGCATAGATATACTCCATGCTGCCCCAGGTGTAGATGCTGGTCGTGCTATCGACCTGGACGAGGTGATCGATGCGGCGGTTGCCGCGGTACATATTCGTAGCCAGCGCGGGGTCTGTCCCGCCGCTGATGGCCCAGTTCCAGTTTCCCTGCTCGGGGTCGTTGAGCTTCTCATACCAATCGTTGATGCTGGCGGAGAAGGACTCGATCTTCACGCCCTGCTCGGCCCTGATGATCTTGGCTATGGCACCCTGCGCACTGCCTTTGAAGAGATGGATGTTGGACTTGGGGTAGTCGTTTTGCAGGTGCTGCCATGTGCCTTCGTCGTAGCGCTGAATGTTGCCCTTGTTCCTGATGTTCAGGAAGCCGGTGGTGTCCACCTTCAGGACGTCACCCGATTCGGCGGTCAGAACAATGTCGTGGATGACATTCTTGTGGGAAAGGATCTCCAGCGAGGCGTTGTTCAGCAGCTCCAGCCGCTTGGCGGTGATGGCCCGGTTGACATCTTCTTCGGTGGTTGTCTGTCCCAGCTTGTGGCCGAGCATCTCGATCTTCACCTTGGAGTCGCCCTTGATGATGAGGTCGCCGCCGGAACGGATGCCGACAACATCGTTGGCCTCGGGGCCAAAGGCGCCGCTGTCCATCTTGATGTTCACGGTGGGGCCGGTGCCATGATTTTCGCTTCCGCGGAGGGTGACACCGGTGCCGCCGTAAATGCCGAACAGAGTACGGGGCGTAGTACCGGACTCGGTGTTGATGAGGGTGTAGGTGATGTCCAGCGTGCCGCCGCCGGTGATGGTGGCTTCGCCGGCGACCCGAATGGCGCCGGGGTACTTTTGTACGCCGGGGAACGCAGCGTTCAACTCCAGCTTTTTGCCGGTGGGGAGGAAGATCTCGACGCCGGTGTCGTAGGAGTAGATCAGGCTGTCGCTGTTATACAGGCTGGCGTTGTCCTTCACATAGATCTTCGGTGAAATGCCGTCTAAGCCGAGCTTCATCATATCCATATTGATGTTGGCGCCGTGCAGGTCCAGCTCGCCCTTGAGATAGAGAAAGCCCTGATAGTGAAGGGCTTTGTAGTCGCCGTCGCGGATGAAGTCGTAAATATCAGGGTACTCGGCGGTCGCCTGCCACACGGTGGGGACCGTGTTGCCTACGCAGACATTGATGTACTCACCGCTATGGAGTTGGATCGCATTCTCGCCGCTTACACGGAACTGAAAGCTGGCATAGCCGTATTTATCGCCCGCCGCGCGCTGCGGCGCGTTCCTCACCGGTGTCGTGGGCGGCAGGGTCTCCTGCTGGAGCTGCTGCTCCCCGGTGGTTTTCTTGGTGGTTCCCCCGTTGGTCTCCTCGTTGGTTCCCCCGGTGGTTCCCTCGTTGGTTCCCCCGTTGGTTCCCCCGTTGGTTCCCTCGGCGGTTCCCCCGGTGGTTCCCCCGGTGGTTCCTCCGGTGGTTCCCTCGGTGGTTCCCCCGTTCTCGGGCTGCTCGTTCTCAATCTGTCCACTTTCGGGCTGCCCACTTTCGGGTTTCTCAGTCAGATCCAGCGGTTCAGGGGTGGGGGTCTCCGCCACCGTCTCCGCGGCGGGCGGGCTTGGGGCATCGTCCTCCGCTGCCGTCGTCACGCAAAGGCTCAGCAGCATGACAACAATCATCAAGCCTGATAATAATCGTCTCCTTCTCATGATAGCTTCCTCCTTTACTTTTTGTAGTTCACCTCACAATGAATGGCAGAAGATTTGAGATAATTTGCCGGCAGCCAAATGATGTTCAGATCGTCTTCGTTGATGATGCCGTCGCTGTTCACATCGGCAAGGGCATTCACCCCGGAATCGTCGGCATTCTTGAGGTAATTTGCCGGCAGCCAGATGATGTTCAGATCGTCCTCGTTGATGATGCCGTCGCCGTTCACGTCACCCGCGGGCAGCGTGATCATACGGATTGCGGCATTGCCGTGCTTTGTCAGGTCGAGTTCGCCGTTTGAGACAATCACGCCCTTCACCGTGTAGCTCAGGTGGCCGGGCTTTGAAACCACAAGGTCATACCTGCCGGGGGTGACATTCAGGATGCGGAAGGTCTTCGTCGTCTGCCCGCTGCCGCTGCTCGTCGCGGTCGTGACCGTGTACTTCACCGCGCCGTTCTGCATGAGCTTCACCGTGGCGGCGCTCTTCGGGCCATAGCTCTGCACCTTGCCGGAAACAGCGCCGTCATTCCCGCCGGGGACAGTGTACGGTATGAACGCGCCCCAGTTATACACCGGTGCATTGGCTGTGCCGCCATCCGGGCCGCCCCACGTGTCCCATGTGGAGGCGTTTTCCCATGCGTTCACGCCGTTGATATACACGTCCGTGGTCTTGTAGTCCTGCGGCCACACGGTATTGGGGCGCTGCTTCGGGATCTCGAGGGAGATTTCGAGCTCGTACTTCTTCCCCGCCTGAAAGACCGTGTCGCCCTGCATCTTCCATTCAATCTTTTTCTTAACATCAGAAGGCAGGCCGCTGATGCGCTGATAGCTCGCATCCGTGGGGCTTTCGCCCGCCACGGGCATCTTGATGTCGAGATACAGCGTGCGCGCGGCGCTCTCGTAGCGCGAGTCTATGCCGACATATTCCGTATTCGCCGCATTTCTGCCAATGCACCAGCACTTGGGGTAAACCGTATAGCCACCATCATCGACGACCCAGTCGTCGTATATCGCCGTGTACACCTCATCCTCCATCGCGCTCCCGTTAGACCAATAGCCGCCGGAGATGAAGACTGCCACATTCGAATTGCGGCGCACGGCATAGCCGGGCTCGGGGTAAATGTTCAAGAAAAAATAATACCA
The DNA here is from genome assembly GCF_050313575.1 of Candidatus Pseudoscillospira sp. SGI.172. NCBI lineage: Bacteria > Bacillati > Bacillota > Clostridia > Candidatus Pseudoscillospira > Candidatus Pseudoscillospira sp. SGI.172. The sequence continues at coordinate 10,953 of NZ_JBNPLQ010000034.1, forward strand.
GGAACTTCCGTCAATTCTAGTAACGGGGGACACCTCCCCAAAGCTTCTCTCAACGGCAGTATAGATCTCAAAGCGGCACCTGCCCGGATCGTATGACGTGATGCTTACATCGGCGAAGGTTCTGTCATCGTAGAAGTTCTCCAGCTCGCCCGCAATGTGCGTGAGCAGGCGGCACACACGTGCTTCCACCTGCACCTTGCAGGTCTTTCCGTCGGCCGAAACGGACGAACTCTTCGCCGTGACGCAGTTCGCGCCCTCCACGGAGAAGTCGGACGCACTCAAGAAGCGGTAGCCGTTCGCAGCCTCGAGCGTCACCGTCTTGCTGCGCGTATCGCCGCTGAGCGACCAATTGGTCTGTGCGGACACGGTGAAGCGGTTCTCCCTCGCGCCGAGGGTGACCTGGTTCGCACTGACCGCATCCGAGGGGATGATGTCGCCGCCGCTCATGTTCAGCCGCCCCGCGGTGATGACCTGCGCGCTGTCCTGCACCACCTGATAGCGCAGGATGTACTGGTTTCCGTAAACAATACTGGTGGGGTCTGTGGCGTGCCGCAGGTTGATCGAGAAGGCCATCTGGCCCGCATCGATGTTGGTGACACTCTTCGGCAGTTGGTAGCGCCACTCGCAAATGCCGTTCGCGGTGGTATAGCTGCCGTTGTAGATATTATTCAATCCCGGCCCGCGCCCGCATTCGATCTCATAGTACCAGCCCGCGTCACGGAGCTCCTTCGCAAGGTCATACCAGCGGTAGACAAGCTCGTGCGTACCGAGCGTGCTCACCGTGTAGACCGGCACGCTGTTGGCTTTCCCGAAGGCGGCGCCGTCGCGGATGTTGGGCACTGCAATGGGGCTGCCGTCCAGCAGGACCTCCTTCAGGTCCCACGCCCTGCCGATGACCTCGATGGGAGTGTTCGAGTTGAAGTAATTATGGCTGTCATTTTTCGCGAGCAAGCCAAGGTTCTCGGAGGTATAGATCTTCCCGTTCATCTTTATCGCGCTGTTCGGGAAGCACTTCATGGCGTTCTCCGTACTCTCTCCGATCGCAGCGTAAATGTCGAGCTTGGGTTTCTGATCGGGCGAGTCGAATACACCGCTTTTGATCAGCAGCGCCGGCTTGCTCCCCACATTGTATGTCCTTCCTGAGTTGCTGTTGCCAACATAAAGGCCATCGTTGAAGCGCGCCCCGTCTATAATGATCCGCGTCACATCCTTCGGGACGTCTTCCACCACAAACGAGGAGTTGAACACACCGCCGTTGAGAAAAATGCGCGGCTCTGTTTCGCCCTTTTTCGGCGTCAGATCTTCTATCCAGACCATGCCGTTGAAGGTACCGCCGTTGACCGTGAGCTTCGAATTGCGCAGCAGCAGCGCCGTCGGCATAAACTGAGACGAATATATGGGGAGCGGCTTGCTCCTGTCCCAGCTGTACGGGCAGTTGATCGTGCCGCCGTTGATCGTGATCTGCGGGCGCGGCTCACCGTCCTTGACTCTGCTATTAATACTGTCACTGACACAGCCGTTGCTTCCTAGGGCGCGCGTTTCTATCGGATTCAGCCTTGTCAGCGTGCCGCTGTTCATTGTGAATTTGGGATACGCTCCGCTGTTGGGAAATATCTTGATGATGCTGTGCTCCTTGCTGTCCATCGCAAATTCAACCGCGATCTCGCCGCCGCCCTTACTGTCGTACAGCGTGAGTTCGCCGTCGTAAATTGTAATCAGGGAGTAAAAACTCGCCCGCTTGGTTGCGTCGATCCTGATCTTATGGCCGTTCAGGTCCAGCCTTTGGCTGCGGCGCACCTCAATTTCTTCGTCCTCACCGCTCAGCGTATAATTGATGTCTGTGCCCAGTACGAGCTCTCTTGAATCGGGCGAGCGGAGATAGTCCCAAAACGCACGATAGTTCCTGATGGAGACCTGTTCGTAAAATGTATCATCCTCTGCGCTGGCCGTCACGCCCATGGCGGGCACGAGGGAGAGCAGCATGACCAGCGTCAGCAGCCATGCGGACAGGCGCGTAGGTAGTCGATTTTCCATGTTCGTTCCTCCTTCCTGCATTCAGAGTTGCAGCGGGTGGGCCACTGCCTTCATTGCTTCCTTTGTTTCGTCGAGCCATGTACGCATCTGCTGCGCGGCGAGGTCTCCGATGCAGCAGCCGTCGATGAGTCCCAGCTCCACCGCCTTATCCAATGCGGCCAGCTTTTCCGGGTGGCCGTCCGCACAGACGAGATAGACCCGGCAGTCCGGCAGCTTCCGCCGCACCTCGATGGCGATGTCGCAGCGGGCAGAAACGTCCTTGTCCTCCACGCCATCGGTGAAGTCGGTTTCCAGCAGCAGAAGGTCCGCCTGTTCGGCAGCACACTGCCACACCACGTCGTCGCAGTCGTCCGAGAGGACGCCTATTGGCCGACAGCCGCCCAGATTTCTCAGCCAGTCCGTCGCACGGCGCGTTCTGATTGGCGAGTTGAAGCACACCGCCGCTTTCGGCAGGGGCGGCTCCCGCCTCCGGAAGAGGCTCATACCGCCGCCTCCCGTCTCGCCGCCCCCTTGGGCAGCCGCGCCCCGCACTCGGGGCAGTACCGCGCCACGTCGGTGACGGCCACGCCGCAGCCGGGGCAGCAGCGGTGGCGGGAACGGTAGAAGTCGTAGAGGGTCATCTCCGGCAGACGCGCGCCGCAGTCGGCGCAGTCCGTCCGGTCGGCGCTGTTGGCCCTGCCGCAGCCCAGGCAGATCTTGCGCCGCCGCAGCGTCTCCGGCCCGAAGCCATACTCCAGCAGCGTCACCCGGTGCAGGGCCCGCCGGGTCCTCAGGTCATAGTCTGTCATTTGGCTTCCTCCTTTCCGCCTGTGCCGCCCACCTGCAGCTTCGCCCCGCAGATGGGGCAGAAGCAGATGCCCGATTCCCGGAGCCGTGCTCCGCAGTGATGGCAGAACGAGGGGTACTCGTCCTCCCACGGCGCGCAGTCCAGGCAGCACTCCGCGTTGACATTGAACATGGCGGAGGAGACGAACCTGCCGCATCGGGGGCAGCGGTTGAACTGCCACTTGCCCTCCTGTTCCCACGCCAGCTCCAGCGCCGCCTCCTCCGTGTCCGCCCGGATGGGCTTTGTCACGCAGCACAGCTCGCCGGAGATGTCGCAGTAGAAGCGAAAGATCCTGTCGCCTCCTGAGTCGGTGACGACCCGGTAGGTCGCCGTTTTCATTACCTGCGCCATCCGCATTCCTCCCTTCTTTTCCTCATTTCGTCTTGTAAAGCTGTCGCGGAATATGCTACAATGGAAGCGCTAAAGCGGCGACCGCTTCCCCCCATGTACGGTGACGAGCGGTCTTTCGGTTGGAGCTTCGCTCCAACCGAAAGGGGTACCCCTTTAACGATTCTCTGTTCCTCTGACGGGAGCCGAACGGCGATCTCGCCTCCCCGTCTGCCTGTTTTGTACCATAGATTTAAAATCTTGTCATACCCTAAAACCTCGATTTAGGGTAGACGGACGAAAAAATATTTTCAAAAATCACCGGAAAACAGCATTTTCGCGGACAAGTGTTTGTATATGGAGGACATAGCGATGAAAAAGCAAGGTTACGCCATTCTCATGGCTTTCATCCTGGTATTTGCCCTGACGGGCTGCGGGAACAAGTCCCTGCTCTCGGCCAAGGAGCCGGTGGAGCTGACGATGTGGCACGTATACGGCGAGCAGGCCGGTTCCCCGATGGATACGCTGGTGGAGGAATTCAACCGCACCGAGGGGAAGGAGAAGGGCGTCCGCGTCAAGGTGACGGAGCTGAGCAGCGCCGCGAAGATCGGCGGCTTTTTGTTAGAGACACAGAGGGATTCCGCGCAGGAGATGCCGGACCTCTTCACCTGCCACATCGGGGACGCCATCGCTCTGGGCGAAGACAATCTGCTGGACTGGAATGACTGGTTCACGGAGAAGGAACAGGGTGAGTTTGTGTCCGGTTTCCTGGCCGACGGTAAAGCAGATGATGGCAAACTGCTGGTATTCCCCCTGTCCAAATCCACGCAGCTGCTCATGCTCAACGGCACGGGCTTTGCCCGCTTTTCCGCCGCCACCGGCGTAAGCTATGACGATCTCTCCACCTGGGAGGGATTCTATGACGCTGCCGGGAAGTTCTATGACTGGACGAACGGCACGGAGCCTTTCTGCGCCATGGACTACCCCATCCGCGCCGTGGAGCTGAACGCGTTGGAGCATGGGGCAGAGGATTTTTACACGAAAGACGGCTGGTATGACTTCGACAACGCCGTTTTTAAGGAGAGCTGGATGCAGTTTGCCCGCGCGCTGGCCCAGGGGCATATCGTGGTGTCCGACCTCTATTCCAATACCCAGGTCATGACCGGCGAGGTGCTGTCCGGCCTTGGCTCCTCCGCGGCGATCCTCTATTATAATGATACCGTCACCTATGAGGACGGCCATAGCGAGCCGATGGACCTGCAGGTGGTCCCCATGCCCATGACAGCGGGGGCAGAGCCCCTGATGACGCAGGCGGGCGTGGGGCTTTGCGCCTATAAGACCACCCAGCAGAAGGCGGAGGCCGCCAGCCTGTTCGCCCATTGGCTGACGGAGAAGCAGCGCAATCTGGACTTCGTGACCTCCACCGGCTATATGCCGGTGCGGAATGGGGCCTTTGATTCCATTGACGAAGTAGAATTTGCCGATCAGGGCTATGCCAATCTCTACGCCGCCCTCAAGACCATGCAGGAAACCTATACCCCGCTGGCTGAAGTGCGCTTCAACGATTACTACTCCAAGGTCCATGCCTTGTACGACGGCCTGCGGCAGATGCAGCAGGAGCTGCCCCAGCGGGCCGCTGCCGGTGAGGATGTGGAGGCGCTGGCGGAGGAGACGTGGGCGCTGTTCCGCTCCATCCAGTAAATCACTTTTCCGTAACTTTCCATCAAGGCAGGTGAAGGCCATGCAGGTATCGTCCTATCTGAAAAACGCGCGGCGCTCCATGCGGCATAAGCTCATCGGCTACATGATCGTGCTGGCGGTGCTGCTGATCGCGGCGCTTTATGCGGGACTCACCCTGTTTGGCCGGTTGAGCAGTCCCAAGGCCGAGATCAAAAAGGCGCTGGATCTCCAGATGGAGGTCTTTCAGAACGATATGGAATCCCTGTGGCACAATGTCTCCGTTATGAGCATCCTTCTTTCCGAGGATATGACTGCGCTGCTGGAGGACACGTTGGTACAGCAGGGCATCTCCTTTGATGATTTGGACGGGAATGTGGAGGCGACCAAAGCGGTAGAGGATGCCATGCTGGAGCCGCTGAGCCAGTACGTCCGACAGGCGGACTGCTCCGGCGCGTTCGTCGTTTTGGAGAACTCCATGAGTGACGGGGATACAGCGGATGCCCGCAGCGGCCTCTATGTGCAAAGGGCAAACGCGGGGCGCGTGACCAATAACCTGCTGCTGTTCCGGGGCATTGCCAGCGTGGGCAAAGCGCACAACGTCATGCCGCACCGGAAGTGGGCCCAGGAATTCCATATTGGGCAGTTCCCCAATTACGCGGAGCATACCGTACAGGCTGCCGCCCCGATTGCCGATTCCCGCCGCACCACTGACCTTGTTACGCTGCCGGGGACCTCGGAAAAGGCGGTTTTGCTGACGATCCCCATGATCGGGGCAGACGGCACGATCTATGGAATGTGCGGCTTCGCCATCAACCAGTCCTTCTTTTCCGCGCGCTATGACCAGCCCTCCAATCTCAGCCGCCTCGCCTGCCTGCTGACCACGGAGAGCGGCGACACCTTAGACGCAGGAGCCGCCCTGATGACCTATACGGAGGAAGGCTTCTGCTATGTTCCCCCCGAAGCTCTCACCGTTAAACCCATGAGCAGCGGTTTGGTGTCCCTGAACGGCGACGGTTTTTCTTTTGTCGGCATGGTGAAAAGCCTTACCGCGGCAAAGGGCGATGGGACACCCCACACGCTGGCGGTGCTGATCCCGAAGGAGGATTACAATCTCGCTGTTGCCAAAAATATTATGCAGACGGCTTTGCTTTCGGCGCTGCTGCTGTTCTGCGCCATCGTTTGCTGTCTGTATCTGGCGCGCCGGTATCTCGCTCCGGTGCATCGGGATCTGGAGCGGCTGCGGGACGAGGACCGCGGCGGCGAGCAGATGGCGTTTGCTGATTTTGAACCGATCTCCGCCACGCTGCAGGCGCAGGATCGGGAGAATGAGAAGATCATCACCGCGCTGGAGCAGGAAAAGCAGTCCGTACAAGAGCAGGCCGTGCAGCTTTTGGATAAGAATGAAGAGCTGCAAGGGCAGTTTGAAGCGGCGCAGGCCGACGCCCAACGGCTGGCCTACTTCCGGAAATCCGAGATCGATCCGGCGACCTATGAGATGTTCCTGGTGGGCTATGATATGCTGACGCCGACGGAACGGGAGATCTTGGAGGCCCTGGCCGATGGCAGCAGTCCCCGCGAGCTTTCCGAACAACGGAACTGCTCGGAGAGCACCATCGCCACACACCGCAAAAACATTTACAGAAAGCTGGGTATCCATAAAGCCTATCAGCTCAAAATCTGCATCGCGCTTCTGCGTCAGGAGCGAGAAGCACAAAACTGAACACGAAAAAGAGCCGCCCCTGTCAAGCGTTGAGCCTGACAGGGGCGGATTCGTCTGTCCGTGGGGTTTTTACCTGTTTTCGTTGCCTTTGCTGTCTTATTAAATGATATATCGCATACAAGTAAACAATATTATATCATTCAATGAAACGGTAAAATATATACAGGAAAGAAAGGTGGCGAAACTATGAATACGCTTCAGCGGCTGCATCAACTACTGGACGAGCGCGGATGGTCAGAATACCGGCTGGCTAAAAATTGCGGCCTTTCCAACTCTACCATTGCGAATATCTATCACCGCAATACGATTCCCTCCATCAGTACGCTGGAAGCGATCTGTACCTCTTTCGGCATCTCGCTTTCTCAGTTCTTCGCAGAGGGCGAAATGGTGGAGCTGACGCCGGAATTGAAGGAGCTTTTTGATAACTGGGTGAATCTGACGCCCCAACAGAAGGACGCAGTTTTACAGACCATGCGCGCCATGAACCACGATCAGACCTGATACAGAGGAAGCCTTTGCAGGCTTCCTCTTTTTTCGTCCGCTATCGTTTTATTGAACGATAAAACTTCCTGCTTTCGACCGTGTTCGACGGTTTTCCCCTCATGTCTATGTTATATTGTCGTTAAGTTAAGTGATAAATACCGCTAAGAGAAATATCAGGAGGGAAACCGTATGAAAACAAATGCCAAGCAGCTTGCCGCAGCGCGACGCGCCATGGAAGTCATCGCCGCGCGTGAGGGGATCAGCGTGGAAGAAGTCCGCAGGGAAATCAGCCTTGCCATCCTCATGGCACAGCCAAGGAACGCCGGTATCGTCTCCGAGATTCCGTGCGCCGGTGCGGTCCCGACACCGGAGGAATTGATCGCCTGCTGTGCGGCGCGGATACAGAGGGAACGACGCAATTCAACGCGGCTCTGGAAATAGTAGGCGATGTCAGCCGCTCCAGTTGTTTTTCTCCAGCGCCTCAAAATAGGCCCAGGTCTGTGGTGCATTCTTTCTCAGGTGCTCCATCATTTCTGAGTTGCTGCCGTGGGTGATCCAGTAGTCAAAGCAGTCCGCGAAGTATTCCCTGGCGTTGGTTTTGGAATAATCCCGCAGCCCGGAGTTCTGCGCCTCCGCCAGATATAGCTGCTCATGCTCCGCAGGGATTCCCAGCGTCCAATCGAGGAAATGTCCGAATTCATGGAGCGTCGCGCTGGCTTCCGAGAGGTAGATGGTTTTCTGGCTGTAGTTGGTGGCTCCAATGCAGCTCATGTTTAGCTGCTTGCTGAGTTCGCTGATGTAGTCGAAGTCGATACGGTATGTCCAGCCGGCGGCGTTAAAGGCGGCAAGCACCGGCTCCGGCACCTGCCGCAGCGCCAGCAGGTAGTCATTGATGTTGACGCCTGCTGCGTTTACCAGAGCCACCGGCGCGGGCGGAGCCTCCACGGTGAAGGCGCGGGTCAGAATGGCGTGAAGGAGCATGGCAGCGTCCCTGCGGGTAACGATCTCATTTGCAGTGTTCGCCTCGCCGCAGAGCTGAAGCTCCTTCCCGATGCGGATGCAGTTTTCATAATCGAGCAGCGACACGCCGCCCGCATAGAGTGCGCTGTCGTAAACGGGGATCTTGGCTGCGGCAAAGGCGCTTTTGAGCAGCGCTCCCCGGCATAGCTGGATATTGGGCGTGGAGAGTGCAGTTTCGTTCAGCCAGCCCTTCCGGTAGGATTGTTCCACAGCGCTTTGGCTCAGTTCGCTCCACGAGTTTCCTTTGGTTTCCACACCATAGGCTCGGCAAAGCATGACAGCCCATTGACTGGTTGTAACCGGCGCATCCGGGGAGAAGCATCCGTTCCCCGTGCCTTGCGTGATCTCATGCTCCGCAAGATACATCACGCTCTCATAGCAGTCCGCAGTTTCCGGCACGTCCTGAAATGCACCGGATGCCGCCAATGCAGGAACCGTCAGCGACAGAGCCAGCAAAAATGCGGTACAGCATACCGTCAATTTCTTTCTCATCGTTTTCCCCCATTTCACAATAAATAGGACCGGCGCATCGCGCCGGTCCTTCCTGTCAGTTTGTGTAGTAGTTGGGCCTTGCGATAGAGGCGAAGCCCTCCAGACCAGTAACAACCACATTGTTATAGCCGCTGGCGCAGTGAATGATCAGCAATTCTCCGTTTGCGTCCCTGCCGCCAACGATGCCCACATGGGAATTATCCGGGTAGAACACCAAGTCACCGGGCTGTGCGTCCGCCCACGAAATATTGGTACAATAGCTGTGCTGCATGGTGGCTCCACCGCCGTGGCCAATGACATAGCTGCCGCCAGACTGATTGTAGAAAACCCAATCCACAAAGCCGCTGCAATCCAGTCCGTAGGGGCGGTAGGTCCCCGTGGTGGAGCTGCCTGCCGCCGTGACCTGCCGCAGCTCGCCCCACCGGACGTCCCAGCCGATTACGAGGGATTTTCCTCCCCAAAAATAATTCACCTTGCCGACAAGAGAACAGGCGGTGCGTACCACCGCCTCGCGCTCCGGCGACAGACCCTCCGGCAGACTGCGGATCAGTGCCGCCGTATCCCCGCTGACGGAGTACACATCTTCTATCAGTTCGCGCAGGAGATCCCGCTGCTCCAGCAGCTCGTCCAGTGCCGCGATTTGGTTACGGTTGAAATGATACTCGGTTTTCATCTCCTCTGCCGTTTTTGCGGTAATGGTGATATAGAGGTTTCGCTCCGTCCAGCCATCGTCGTCACCGCTGCCGGGGTGGTTGATCGTTTCCACCTCCGTTGCGATCCCGGTCATATCCCAAAAGACCGCTTTCAGGCGAACGATGCGGTCGGCATCCATGGTGGCCACGTCCGCGGCGTCTGCATCGGCTCCAGCCACCTTCACGGCAAACACCACCAACACCTCTATCCAATCGGCAGACTGCCCGGTCACGGAGATGGAGTCGTAGCTGTCCGCTGTTTGCAATTCCTCCAACCGCTCGTTATACTCATAATTGACCTGCGCCACCGCAGCGGAGATCGGCACAACGCCCGCCTCCCGGCTTTCGTTGGAAAAGAGGATACCAAAGGGGGACGCCACGATTGCCGCCACAAGGATCACCGTCAGGAACAGCACCAGCACCACCGCACCGCCGCCTGCGGTCAGGATTGAGCTGACCGCAGACGCCACTCCTTTCCCGATTTCTTTCACCGTCTGGACTGCCACGCTGCCCAACTTTTTGGAAGCCCTTCCGCCGCTCTGCGCGGATTCCTGAAGCATCTTCCGCTGTGCCTTTCTCTGCGCCGCCGCCCTTGCGCGGTGCGTGATGATTGCATTGTTTGGCGCTGCGTGGTCAGTTGGTCGAACACGCATGGTGCGTGTGGCCTTGGTCATGGCCTGTCCGCTCTTGGGGGCAGGACTGCCCTTGGCCGATACCCCCGAATTGCCTTTCTGCGGAGTGCTCATTGTGCCTCCACGGTCGGACGGTGGAGGTACAATGTGCCGCTCTGCTGTTCTTTTCTCGGCAAGGTTCCGCCCATAGGCGGCTTTTGCGTCCCGCACAGCTTTTTGCCGCCCACGCTCCTGCGGGGCGGCGCTTGCGTTTTTGGCGGCATTGGGATTTTGCGGAGAAAACGTCTGTTTTCCGACTTCGTTTCGTGCAGTGGTTTGTGCTGGGGAAAAGTCATATTCCGTCGGGGCATTGGCAGAGCCGCTTTCCGCACCAATCCCCATATCTGCCACTCTGTACTCCCTCGCCGCATTTTCTTTGCCCTGCCGCAGCTTTCCTCGGTAGTGCTTTATCATGCGCCGCGAGGCATCCGCTGCCCCAGATGCGCCATGGCGCATATTTTTCTCCACGCGGTCGGTGGCGTAGCGCACAGGATCGCGGCTCTCCGGCTCTTTCTCCTGCTGACGCTTATCCATGTGCTTTTTCAAAATGGAATCGGCGTCTTTAGGCGCGGGGTTCTTCAACTTTGCCTTTGGCGTGTCCATGCCGGGTTTAATTTTCAAGTCCCGCATGGCATCAGTCCTCACCGGGGCGTGTTGACATTAAGCGGTACAGTTCCGTATTTTTGGGCAGCTCATTGGCGAAAGGCACAATGGCTCCGCCCACCTTGATGAGCCCGTGGCCAGCCGGGGCATTGTCCACATAGCTCATCTGCGTATCCGACGCACCCAGCAGGCGGGCAAGCTGCTCCCGGTCGGTGGTGGCCTGATTGAGCATCAGCAGAAACTCGGAGTTTGCAAACATCATACGCGCCGTATTGGACAGCAGACATTCCTCCACATTCTGTGTAATGCCGGTGAGCGTCGCACCGTATTTACGGAAACGCTTCCAGCACTTGTAGAGGAATTCGCTGCTGTAATTGGTAATGCTGTGTCCGCTGCCGCTCCCGTTGGCGAAAAACAGGTAGATCTCGTCGATGTAGACATGGGTGTATTTCCCCTCTCTGCGGTTCTGGATAACACGGTTGTAAATGGCGTCCAGCATCACCAGCAGGCCCACCGATTTCAGATTTTCGCCCAAGTCCTGAATGTCAAAACAGAGGATACGGCTTTTTGTGTTGATATTGGTCTGGTGGGAAAATACATTCAGACTGCCCACCGTGAACAGCTCCAGCGCCAACGCAATGCGGTGCGCCTCCGGGTTGACCTGCTTCATCAAATCATCGTAAAGATTTTTCAGGGTGGGCGGCTCGCCCTGATAGTTTTTCAGATATTCCCGGTAGATGTTGCCCACACTACGGTCGATGATGGACTTCTCCTGCGGCTCGATCTTGTCCGCGCCCATGAGCTGCTCATACAGCGACATGATAAACTCGGACTTCATCACCAGCGGCTCTTTGCCATCGCCATACCCCTCGGACAAATCCAGCGCATTGATGTGACAGCCGTTTGGATCAGAGGCGGAGATGGTGATGACCTCACCGCCCAATGCCCGTACCAGCTCGCCGTATTCACGCTCAGGGTCCACGATGATAATGTCGTGGTCTGTAGAAAGGGCCAGCGCGGTCATTTCCTGCTTTGCCGCCATGCTCTTGCCGGAGCCGGAGACGCCAGTAATGAAGCCATTGCCATTGAGTAAGTTCCCGCGATTGCAGATAATGAGGTTATGCGACACGGCGTTCACGCCATAGTAAATGCCGCCTGCGTCCTGAATTTCCTGCGATTTGAACGGCATGAGGACAGCGGTACATTCCGTGGTCAGAGTACGGGTGGCGTCAATACGCTTTAAGCCGAGGGGCAGCACCGTATTCAGCGCGTCCTCCTGCTGGTAGCGCAGAATGTTAAACTGACAGCCCCGCGCCCGCCCAATGGCTTGCAGAGCCTCGGTGTCCTGATCGAGCTGTTCAAGGTTATCTGCCAGGTGCGTCAGCGTCACCAAAGCCAGCATCATACGCTGGTCGCGGCTCATGAGGTCAGTCATAAACTCCTTCGTTTCGCTCCGCATCTGCTCCAAGTCATAGGGGATATTGGCGGTAAAATTGTTGTTCTGATTCTGCCGCTGCTGCCAGCGGGTAATATCCGATTCCACGGACATAATGCGCTTGCGAATATCGCTCACTGCTTCGTCCATCGCCACAGGAATAATATCAATGGAAAGCATCATATTCCGGGGATAGTCCATCAGCTCCGTAATCATCGCATCGGAGATAAAGCTGGCATACTCCCGCAGAAACAGGGTGCGCCCCACATGATTGCCCAACTCATAGTGATTTTTTTGAAAGGAAATACAGTCCGGGGCGATGCAGTCCCGGAAGTCATGCCCTTTGCGTATGGTGTCCTCCAAATTGAACCGGAATAGCTGTTCCTCGCCGGGGCGATAGAAGTCGTGCAGAAGCCGCAGACGGTCATTGACCGTGATCTCACGGACGCTGGAGGACATACGGGAAAGTCCCGTGGTGAGGTCAGTCCCAACGCGGGAGAAGAACGCACGGGCCTCCTCCACACTTTTCTTTTCTGCCGAAACGGTGATGTACTTCTCCTGAATGAGATTGTTGCTCTCCGCCGCCTTGCCCAAAACAAGCGCGTTATACTCGTTGCGGTAGAGGTCACGGCGGTCGCCCTGCATGGGCATGAGCAGCGTCCGACCGAAGTCCTTTTGATTGAGCTGACGGTTAAAGAGCGTGATCTTCGCTGTGGCACCGATGGGTAGCGAGTTCAGGAAGGAGCAGTAGGTCATAAAGAGTTCCCGCTGCTTTTCCGGGGAGGCCACGGCATAATTGACATCAAAAAAGCGCCAAGTTTTTGAAAACTTGCCGCTTACCTGAAACACGCCGTCTTGATAAATACGTTTGATGGGAATAGATTTTTGAACGCTGCGTGGAACGGAAAAGGCGTCCCGCTCCGCGCTGCGCCGATGCTTGAAAAGGATCAATGTTTCTTCACCTCGCGTTTCATCGCTTCTTCATAGTAGTTTTCCGCTTTCCAGACACGCTTGCCTGCCATGATGACCTCGGATTTCAGCCACGCCCATAAAAACCGTTCCAGCGTAAGACCGTTGTACTGAAAAAAACCGGCAGTGGCCACGGGAGCCGCGCCGACGACGCACACCCAGCTCACCGTTTCCCGGTCCAACACTTGACTCAGGGTGAAATACAGCGCCACAGCAACGCCCACCGCCAAAACGGAGCAGACAAATTGCCGCACGGACAGGCCGAAAAAGAGCGTTTCGCGGTAAGTGCGAATCTCCTTGTTGATTTTGATTTCCATTGAATTCCTCCGTGTTGTTTTGTTATGTACGATGTGGTACGATAAAGAAAAAATGAAAGGAAACTTCTTTCCTATGGCATATAGTGAACAGCTATGGCAGGATGCAAAAAAGAAGTGTCGTCTGACTGATGAAGATATTGCCCGTGCCAAGCGGCTGGGACTAAATCCCCGCAGCCTGATTAAGAACATTCCCAGCAAGAGCGAACCGTGGAAAGCACCGGTCAGCGAATGGCTGCAGGAAATGGAAGAAAAGCGGGAACGGAAGTCCGCCCAACGGCAGGCCCGGAAAGCAAGAGATCACTCATAACCCCAGCATTTCCTTGGCGATGTGGTCGGCGGACTTCACCAATCCTACCAGCACCAGCAGGTTGAATATGACTTCGCCCAAATAGCTCCACACCTGCGTCACCACAGACGCGCTGCTATCCACCACCGGCGTACCGCTGGAGGAAAAGGCTGAAAAGATGATGCAGGCCAGAACGATCACCGCACCCTCCATGCACACACCCACATAGCTTCTGAGAAATGCCTTGCCAAAATGGGAAGTCCCCTCTCCGGCAAAGGACGCCAGTGCCACCGGGGACAGTGCGGCATACATATAAATCTTAAAAAAGCGCCCATAAACGGTGAGGATCATAATGAAGGCCAGCACCGTAATAAAAAGGCTTCCCAGCAGCGTCACCAGCCAAAGGGGGATACTCGCCAAAAAGCCCACATCTCCGATGGCGTCCGTAATCTCCTGCGGCAGCGCCACGGATGCGCCGGTCAAGCCGCCGATGCTGCCCGCCGCCGTTGCCACAATGCCGCTGCACACGTCAAATATATTTACCAGCAGGTCCATACCGTAGGTGATACCCAGCTTTGCCAGCACAAAGTAGATAAAGTGCCGCAGCAAATGCTCCGGCCTTTGAAAGTCCCGAAAGCCGGAGGCACTGCGAAAGATACCGATGGCAAAGAACAGCACCAGCAGCCCGTAGCCGATGGCCTGCATCCCGCCGTTGATGGTCACAATGGTCTGCCAGATGGTGCCGCCCTTGAAGGTTTGGGGCGATTCCGTCAGCAGTGACCACATTTCCGTCATTTTACTATTCCAAACGCCAAAGGCGTTGGTCAGGTTTTCTACGATCCAGTTGTTATCCAAATGAAAATCACCTCCCGCAAGGGAGCCGGGAGATCCGCCGCAAGACAGTATCTCCCGGCTCTTTTTATCAGATCGCGCCGATGGCGGTCAGAATTTCCTTTGCAAAGGCGATCATTAAGCCACCAAACAGGCAGAGGAAGCCCTGCGTTCTCTGGCTGGCATCGTGGGACTGGATCGACATACCCACCTGCACGATACCCCAGCCGAGAATGATAACGCCCAGCGCCTTGATAATGCTGAAAATAAAATCAGAAAGGTTATTGACAATATCCAGCGGATCGCCGCCTGCCGCCATCGCGGGCGTAACGCAGCAAAGGCAGAGGGCAGCAGCCCCAGCCGCCGTCCAATAGTGCCGCTTCACCTTATTCGGCTCCATCGGTTTCCAAAGGTTCTTCTTGTTCAGATTCATGTTCTGTATCCTCCATGTCAATAAATTCGTAATCGTCCAAAGACCGGAACGCATAGGGCAGATCGGGCAGCGCATAATCCGGCGCGCCCTGCGGCTTGTGGATATAAGGCTTTGCCTTACCGTCTGTCGTCAGCTTAATGTTGGGATGGCGCTTAATGTTGTACTTTTTGTCCAGTACAGGATCTTCCCCTCGTATAAACAAGATCGCTTTATGGGTGTCCAACTTTCGTACCTCGTCAATGGTCATCAGGTCGCGGCCCGTCTGCTGGAAGTTGGTAGAACTGGAGCCGCTGTGCCCCTTTGTCTGTCCCCGTGTGCGTGTGGCGATGGTCTCCTTGCCCAGCAGCTTTACGATAAACTCCAACGAGGTCGGCTCGTTGCCGCCGCCGAGGAACAGCAGCGTGTCGCAGTTGCCGATGATGCTCTCCCATTCCTTTTCATACAGCGCCTTGATCTGCTGAATGTTCTGCACGATGATGTTCAGTCCGATATTGTAGCTGCGGCAGGTAGCCAGAATCTTCGGATAGCTCTCCGGCTGGGCCACATTCGCCCATTCGTCCTGAATGACACGCACCGGCACAGGCAGATGCCCGTTGTGTTTCTCGTCCGCCCTGCGGTAAAGCGCCTGAAAGCATTGGGTATAAAGCATTCCCACAAGGTAGTTCATGCTGCTGTCATCAACAGGAATCACACAGAAGATGGCTTTTTTCTTCTCGCCCAAGCTGCCAAAGTCCATTTCATCCACCATTGTCATTCTGGCATACTGCGGGATATTGAAGGTCGCCAGCCGCACGGCGGCACTTACCAAAATGGATTTTGCCGTCTTGCCCGCCGCCTGTTTGAAAGCCTTATATTGCTTCACCGCCACATGATTGGGCCGTTCCTCCTCCAATGCCCGAAAGAGCATATCCAGCGGGCTGCGGTATTGATCGTCCTCCTCCCGCACCTCGGCAAAGTTCATCATGTAGATCAGCATTTCAAAATTCTGTTCCTCCGGGGGCGCTTCGCTGACAAGGTAGAGCATGAGGGCTGAGTCCAGCGCGATCTCTGCC
>NZ_JBNPLQ010000035.1:0-26607 GCF_050313575.1 Candidatus Pseudoscillospira sp. SGI.172
TTTCATAGCGGATATATCAATCTGCCACCTCATACCGCACAATTTTTCCTGGGAGGACAGATTGATATGAATAGAACGAGTGTAATCCCGTACAGTGTACTGCGTGAATTACCTAACAGTGTAAGTGACCTCACCCTAGAAAGTGGAATTGAGAACCTACTGGTTGGAAAACGGGTGTGGTGTCTCTATCGAGTCTCGACAAACCAGCAAGTAGACCATGACGAAAAGAACGAGGCCGATATTCCTATGCAGCGGAAAGCCTGTCACCATTTTGCAGAAAAGATGGGCTGGACGATCATCCACGAGGAACAGGAAGAAGGCGTCTCCGGGCATAAAGTGAGAGCGGAAAACCGTGATAAACTCCAGATCATCAAGGAGGCTGCCAAACGAAAGGAATTTGACATTCTCCTTGTGTTCATGTTTGACCGTATTGGCCGTATTGCGGACGAGACTCCTTTTGTGGTGGAGTGGTTTGTAAAAAACGGAATCCGGGTATGGAGCACCAAAGAGGGGGAGCAGCGGTTTGACAGTCACACCGACAAGCTCACCAACTACATCCGCTTTTGGCAGGCGGACGGAGAGAGTGAAAAGACCTCTATCCGTACATCTACCAGAATGGGACAAATCGTAGAGGACGGTTTTTACACCGGCGGTAGCTGCCCCTTTGGGTACAAACTAGTCCGCCAGGGCCGTGTCAATAAGCGGGGCCATGAACTATACGATTTGGTTATCAATGAGGATGAGGCTCCTCTTGTCCGCATGATTTTTGAAAAATATGTGGAGGAAGGGCGCGGGGCGCAGAGTATCGCCAACCTGTTGAACAGTATGAGCATGAAAAACCGTTCGGGCCATAACTGGCACCCATCTAGTATTCGCGGCATGATTAAGAACATTACCTATATCGGTATTTTGCGGAGTGGTGAGAGCCGTTCTCAGGTGCTTCCCCATTTGCAGATTATTGATGAAAGAATGTTTCAAGCGGCCCAGGAGATCACAAGACAGCGGACAAGAGATTACGATAGTGTTCGCCATGTACCCATGAACATAAAGGGCCAATCGCTTTTGGCCGGGAATGTGTTTTGTGGGCATTGTGGAGCGCGTTTGTCCCTTACGACAAATGGGAAGGGGCGGCCTCGTAGTGATGGCACAGACCCCGTGCGTGTGCGCTACGTCTGTCAGACCAAGACACGAAAGCATGAGCCATGCGGCGGACAGACCGGTTATACCCTCCACATCCTGGACGGCATGATAGAAGATATTGTGCATGAGATCTTCCGGCGCGTAAAGTGCTTATCAAAATCAGAAGTCTTAGGTGCCAGTTATGCCGCGAAAATGAGTGAACAGAAAGCAGTGCTCAAAAAAGCTCAGCGAGAGTATCAAAAGGCTGAGCATGATTTGCAAGGGCTCAGGAATGAAGTTGTAAAGGCTGTCAATGGAGAAAGCGCGTTCCCTTTGGACTTGCTGAGCAGCCTTGTTAAGGAGACAGAGCAGAAATGTGTCCAGCTTCAAGAAACTTATCAAGCAGCCCAGGCGGAGGTGGAAAAAAGCGATGTCCTTATGGATGAGCTCCGCACTACATATAATCAATTTATCAGCTGGTCTAATATCTATGATACGGCCAACATCCAAACAAAGAAAATGATTGTATGCCAGCTGATAGAGAGGGTGGACGTGTTCAGGGGATACGAATTGAAAATCAAATTTTCTATCAGCGTTGAACAGTTTATTTTGGGCCTTGACATTTCTGCATGATTTTTATAGAATAACGTCGATTCTAGCAGTACACAGCCAATTTAGCTTATTTGACACCGTTAATTACGGGCAAAGTGTTGTGGAGAGGTAAGCGAGTGCGCTGTCCGGGAGAGCGCTTGAATGGCATTCAAGAGGTCTGCGGTTCGATCCCGCATATCTCCACCACAACAGCACGGGAAAGTGCGGGAAAAGACTTAGAACCACTGTGGTTCTAAGTCTTTTTTGATTTTTAAAATAACTTGCTCTGCTTGTTCCTGTTTGAAGAAAGTTGGTCATTGAGATATAAAATACGCGGTACGGGCAAAGGCCTGTACCGCGTATTTTTAAGTTTTCTCACAGGCGGGGCCGGCCCCGCCGTAGGTACGATTTATTAAGATACATCAGGCTGAATGCCAAGGGGGTGGTGTGAGAAAGGTGTTCTGTACCCCTGTACCGTACGGGTTAAAGTGAACCCAGATGGAAGAGCATACCTCTTTGCTGGTACGGAAAAAGTGATGGGTCTTTCCTGCCGGGATATAAAAAGAATCTCCTTCCCGCAAATCTGTGGCTTCGTCTTCCACTGTCATAACCATACTGCCCGTCAGGATAAAACCGAATTCGTCAAGTACGTGGTGGGTACTGGCGTGCGGGGCAGTGTCAAAAACATCCATCTGGATGGCCTGAAGCTGCCGGTCTGTGTCAGTAAGTGCGTAGTAGATTACAGCATTATGGTCGTTAAAGATTTCTGTACGATCCTCCTTAACAGTGCAGGAAATGTGAGTAAACTGAAACTGCACACAGAAAGAGAGGTCATTATGAAAAAGGCGAAAATTGTTACTGCAACGCTTGTTATGGCACTTACCTGCGCTGCCTGCTCCGGCGGAACTTCAAATGCCCCAGCTGCCAACAGTCAAGCTCCTGAGGATTTTAAACCTATCACTCTGCGCTATGCGAATCAGCATTCTATCGACCACACTGCCACTCTGGCAGCACAGGCGACCGCTGAGGAAATTCATGAGAAAACCGATGGCCGTATTACCATTGAAGTTTATCCGGCTAACCAGTTGGGCGATTGGACCCAGGTGTATGAAGAGGTAATGATGGGAACCATTGATATCGCCAACACAACGGTTCCGGAAACCTACGACGCCCGCGCCAATGCATCCATGCTCCCTTACTTGGCCAACAGCTACGCCGAGCTGGACAAGGCTATGGGCCCGGACAGCTACCTGGCTGGAAAGATGGTGGATATCCAGGCCGCCCAGGGCATCAAATTTCTCGGTTATTCCTGTGAGGGCTTTGCCGGAATCGGAACCAGCAAACCTGTGCCGAATCCCAACGAGGTGGGCGTGGACAAGGGCATTCTGGTTCGGGTTCCGTCCAATGACAACTTTAAGTATCCCACCGAGTATCTGGGCTACCGCACTTCTACAATACCCTACTCCGACACCTTCGCTGCAATCCAGACCGGCGTGGTGGATGGATGGCAGGCAGGCCCTCCCAACCTGAACTACCTGAACTTCCGGGATGTAATCACCTACTATTACCACTACTGTATGGATCAGGAAGCGACTCAAATCTATATGAACATGGATGTGTTTAACTCTTTACTGCCCCAGGATCAGAAGGTCCTCCAGGATGCCTTCCGGAAGATGTGGACCGACAGCATCAACTCCATTGAAGAGGAAGATGCTAAATACATTCAAATGCTCAAGGACTATGGCATTGAGGTCATTGAATTTACGGATGAGGAACTGGCTGCCTTTGCTGACGGAGTCCGCGCCGATGTGTGGCCCAAGCTGGCAGAGACCTATACTCAGGAGTTCCTGGACGAACTGTTGGACAGTGTTCAGTAAAATGCAATAACGCACTCCAGAGATACCGGCAGCAAAGAAAGGGAGAAAATGAGTCGGCCGAGAGAAAGGATACCGTCTTGCTGGCGCAGAGAGCGAGAAGGTCAACCCGGTGCCGGCATAATTTTTACCAAACTGCTGCCGGTATTTTTGGAGGTTCCCACAGCAAAATGATGCCGTGGCTAACGGTGCCTTGTCGGCTGCGGCACAATTTATAAATAGAGAAGGGGCGTGCACGCATGAAACGTTTCCTGTCTGTCCTTGATATCGTTTTCATCAAACTGCAAGAATATATCGTAATAATGACTGGGATCGCTATTTGCCTTCTGATTGCGGCTTCGGCAGTGATGCGGTATATCTTTAAGCTGGATTTTTATGGTTCTGAAGAATATATCATGTACACAGCATTTTGGCTCTATTTTATAGGCAGTGCTCTGGCTGCCCGTGAGGACAGCCACATCAATGCCGACATGATCGGTTCTTTTGCCAAAAGTGAACGGGTCAAGCGGGTGTTTGCCGTAATCCGGCAGGCGATCGGTCTGATCATTTCTGTCATCACCACCATGTGGTCGTTTGAGTATATTATGCGCAGTGTTCGTTTGGGGCCCACAACGGCGGTACTCAAAGCCCCGCTGGTGGTGATGCAGGTTCCGATCCTAATATCCTTTGCACTGATGGATGTATACATCGTATACCATCTTATAAAAGCAATCGGGGCCCTCAGAGAATATACGGGAGGTACGTAGGTATGACAGTTGTCTTGGCTTTGGTTGTTTTGCTGCTCACTATGGTGATTGGCGTACCGATACCGCTGTCCTTCATGGCCTCCGCCGTCTCTATGGTGTTTAGTGCTGGACTCCCATTTGAGTCACTGATCCCGTATGGGTTCAGCAAGATGAATTCTGTGCTGCTGCTGACGATTCCGCTGTTTATTTTGGCGGGCTCCATCATGGACAAGGGCGGCATAGGGAAGAAGCTCATTGGTTGTGTGGAAAAGGTGCTGGGCCGGTTTAAGGGCGGCCTGGGAGTTGTCACCGTAGTTTCCTGCGCTGTTTTTGGCGCGATTTCCGGAAGTTCCTCTGCCACGTTGTCTTGTATCGGGGCAATCATGGCCCCGCGCCTGGAGGAGAATGGGTACGACAAGGGCTTTATTGGGGCGCTTATCTCCAGTTCCGGTGTTCCGGGGATCCTGATCCCTCCCAGCATGCTGATGATTCTGTACGCCTGGATGAGCGGAGAATCCGTGCTTGCCTGCTTTTTGGCAACTCTGATTCCCGGCATTATCTTGGTCATCCTCTTCAGTGTGGTGAATCTGGTTTACGCGCGTAAGAACCCCAATATTAAGGTTTATCAGGCTGCCACTGCGCTTCCTCAGGTGGGAGGCAAGAAAGAACGCGGGCCATTGGCGGCCATTTTGATGCCGGTTATTATCCTTGGTTCCATTTATGGCGGCTTGCTTACACCGACGGAGTCGGCGGCTGTGGCAGTTATTTATGCCATTCCGGTTGGTTTCCTGGTCTACCGGGAGATGAATCTTAAGACCTTTAAAGACTCTTTGATTTCCGCAGGGAAAAGCACGGGCGTTATCATGATTATGCTTTTTGCGGTTATGATTCTCAGCCGTCTTTACGTAATGAACAACGTGCCGAAGATGATTTTGACGATATTGACCTCTATCTCGGAAAACAGGACCGTGATTCTGCTGCTGATCAACCTGTTCATGGTCATTATCGGAATGCTGATGGATGACTGCAGCGGCATCTTGCTGTGCACCCCCATTTTGCTCCCTGTTATGAAGGAACTGGGGGTCAGCCCGATCCAGTTTGCTGCCATCATGGGTGTTAATCTGGGCATGGGAAACATTACTCCGCCCACCGCGCCGCTCCTCTATCTGGCGGGACGGATTTCGGGGGCGGAAGTGAAGGACATGCTCAAACCCGCGTTGACGCTGATTGCTTTTGCGTGGATTCCCACGTTAATTATCACTACTTATATTCCCCAGGTCTCTCTGATCCTTCCCCAGCTGTTTGGCTATATTAAATAAGCGAGGTGTTTGTGGCATGACTCGACAGAGTCCCAGCATTTTTAATGATATTGTAGGCCCTACCATGGTGGGTCCCTCCAGTTCCCACACATGTGGACCGTCCCGCATGGGTTACCTTTGCCGCCAGCTGCTGCCGGGCAGACTGAAAAAAGCCACCATAGAATTTGCTCGGGACGGCGCCTACACCAAGATGTACAAGGGTCAGCGTTCCGATATGGGATATATCAATGGGCTTTTAGGCCGTCGGCCTGAAGATCCCCGTCTGCGGAAGGCTTTCTCAGAGGCGGAAAAAGAGGGTGTGGAAGTTCAATTTGTAATTAGGGATTTCCCGCCTGTTGTTCCCAATATTGCACATGTCATCATGGAAAATGAGCAGGGGCAGACGGTGGAGGTCCATACCGATTCCACCGGCGGCGGAACCGTAAAGCTGTTGTCCATTGACGGGTTTGACATAAGCATTGTTGGCGACTGCTATGAACTGGTCGTATACACTCAGGGCTCTGAGATACAAAATCAGGCGTTGTTGGGAAAGATGATCGAACTTTTCCCCGACAACGAAGGAAGCTCATGCTGTGTGCGGGACGGCAGGGGCCTGCTTAATCTCAAGCGGCATACTCCCTACACTGCAGAGATTTTTGGAAAAATCAAAGAGATGCCAGGGGTCCTGGAAGTGCGAACGATTTCTCCGATCTTGGTCGTTCCCTCCAATCGTAACGCGTCCTTGCCCTTTCACAGTGCCGCAGAAATGCTGGAAATGACGGCCAAAACCGGAAAACCGCTCTGGGAACTGGCCATTGATTACGAGATGGCCCGCAGCGGTTGGACTCGGGAGAAGATTTTGGACTACATGAAGTATGTGGTAGAGACTATGGAGTCCGGCACTCTGGAAGCGCTGGCGGGCAACATTGATATGATGGGTATCATTGGCCCCACAGCAGGAAAGATCAAAAGATACATGGATACGGATCCCAAATCTATTGATATGGGGGTCATTAATACGGCGTCAACATGGGCCATGGCCACAATGGAGTACAGCAGTGCCATGGGAGTGGTTCTCTGCGCGCCTACCGGCGGTTCCGCCGGCGTATTTCCGGGCGCCATTCTGGGTACCATGACCCATATGGGATGCTCTATGGACGAGAAGATCAAAGCCATGTTGGTAACGGCCATCATCGGCATTGTCATGTCCAAGGATTACAATTATTCAGCTGAGCTCTATGGCTGCCAGGTAGAGCCGGGCGCGGCTTCGGCCATGGCTGCCGGCGGGCTGGCGTGGGTTATGGGAGGAACGCCGGAGCAGTCCTGTCAGGCTGCTTCCTGTGCGCTGCAGAATATTCTAGGCACCATTTGCGATCCTGTGGCAGGCCTGGTGCAGATCCCGTGCATTAACCGTAATGCCATGTCTGCCGCCAATTCGGTAGTGAGTGCCAACATGGTTATGGGGGGCTTTGATCCGTTGATCCCGCTGGATCAGGCAGCAGAGACATTGTTCCGGGTAGGGAAGCAGCTCCCCAGTGAGCTGAGATGTACCTGTGCGGGTGGACTGTGTATTACTCCATGCGGGCAAAGGCTGGCAGAGGAACAGGAAATTCGAGATAACGCCAGATAATAGAGTCCATCTTAAAGTGAAAGAACAAAAGTAAGCTGGATTTGTTGCAAAATGGGAAAATCGGGGCTGCAATTCATATTGAATTGCAGCCCCGGCTTTTTGAATAGAACGGAGGAGAAAAAGAACTGGGGCAAGAGAGCCCGGACACTTTTACTCGCTGCCATCCTTTTGGTGCGGACTGTCTGATCAATGGTATGAAACAGGACTTCCGGTACAAAGGGCTTGGCAAGATGGCGTTCATGCCGACGGATGCGGATTTGTCCACATCCTCTTCGAAAGCATTGGCGGTGATGGCAATGATTGGAATCGTTTTGGTATCTCCCCGGTCCAGCGCCCGGATGTATCTCGCGGCCTCCAGACCATTCACTTCCGGCATTCGGATGTCCATGAGGATACAGTCATAATACCCCTCTGGATGCTTTGCCAACAGAGCGGTGCCGCCCTCCGGGGTGAACTTGGCCGCATTGGACAGGATGTTGCTGAGGATTTGCTGGAAACGAACGGGATCTGCGTGGGGATTGTCAGGACCCGTTTCATCTGTCTGGACAATGAAGTGGGTCTGCTTTCCGCTGATCAAAGGCATCAGTGTGGTGCGGACCGCCGCCAAAATTTTCTTGGTGCTGAAGTCCGGATTGACCAGCGTCATGCTGCCAGCCTCGATTTTGCTCATGTCAAGAGTATCATTGATCAGGCTGAACAGGAAATGAGCGGAGGGATCCATTTGATTGTGGTATTCCGTGATTTCCGCCGGGGCTGTTTCTTCCCTGAGCAGGCCCAGGATGCCGAAGGTTCCATTCATTGGGGCGCGTATGCCATGGCTCATGCGAGATAAAAGCTCAGATTTTGCTTTACCTGCCTCCCGTAGTTCGGCAATGAGCATCCATTCTTTTTTCTCCGGCGCCGTACCACAATCAATATGACCGGAGCGGAAACCAGCACGACGATACTCAGTCCTGCTGCCAGCAGCCCTACGGGATCTGAGTAGAGAAATCTCCAAAAATTAAGGGAAGGCGCCGAAAATGTGGTGTAGGGCTGCGACAAACGCAAAATATCCTCGTCGCAATGCTGAAAGCGGCTTTATTGATGACGGCGGCCAGGTGGTGGTTTAAGGTTTCCCGAACACCCACACAGAACGATTCCTGATGCACCGGCATGGTCACATCCACCAGACGTCTGAATTGCCGTTATAGGAACGGTGTTGAGCAATGGGGGTGCAGAGAAAGAGGAAGTCGGCCCTGCCGGACACAACAGCCTGAACGTCTTCCTCCACGCCGTTGCGGGGCAGCGGTACCTCATCCGTGAGTGCGGCCGACAGATAGCCGGAAGAACTATTTGAGCCGGTTATGACAGCTGCGGTTTTTGCCGGATTGAGGTCGCCTTTTCGGGACAGTCGCGAGACGGTGGTGGAGTAGCAGGGTTCGGTCAAAACAAAGCCCCTGCTTGCCGGGGCAATGAAGTGCCATCTCATGCCAAGGCCAATATCCGCCGTTCGCATCAGGACGTTGTATTCCTCGTCTGTTTGGGGGAGCGGCATCTGGATATTCAGCCCGGTGTGATCCATGATCTCCTGCGTGAAACCGCCCAGGAGGCCTGTTGACACCCCGCCTTCAAAGAAGGAAAGCGGTTTGCCGTCCGGATGGATCCGAGCGGGAAATGCGGTGCCGATTTTGTTGCAGGAGGCAACAAAATCAGCTTCCTCATGGGTGAGAAAGCCGCTGCCGCCCAGCGTGTGTGAGTAATATTTGTTCTTCATAGGAAAACCATTTTTCCAGGGCAAGGCGTTGGAGGGACTTATGCTGCTGGGGGGGGGGGGGATTTTCAGCGCTGCCCTCCACGGCGATCTTCAGACCGTTAGAGGGGAAATGATTTCCGGGGATACACGGGACACTTTCCCGGGAGCTCACCATAATGACATCGACGGAGACACCCACAGGTTCATCGGAAAAATCATAGAGCTGTTCTCTTTCCGGTGTTTTAACGACGTCCAGAGCCATGTCGATCTCGCCGGTGTGCATTTATTTAGGCTGTCGCTGAAGCTGTTCTCAAAGCCTGCGTATTCGTACCGCCACGGGGCAAATATTTTCATGTGCTGCAGCATCTCATACGCATAGCCGCTGTAATTGCCGTTTTCATCCCGCATTTGGTAGCAGTTTATTTCGTCAAAGGCCCCTCTCACGGCGCGGATTTCCTGTGTCCCGTCGGCGGCGGGGACAGCTAAGATTCCGGTCAGCAGCAACGGCTTTAAAAATAAGGATACCGTTTTTTATATGGAAGATCCTAATAGTAGACCTCTTACTGTGCTGTGTCCCGGTAAAAACAATGATAAGCTCACGACGGTTTGTGGGGTTCCTCATCCTATCACATCTTCTGGGAAAAAGAAGCGGTATCCAAAATGAGTTTCGCAACAGCGGGAATGCCGCGTGGACAGGCCTGCAGAGTCTGTGGACGGGCAGATGTTTAAGGAGAAGGGCCCATTTTCAAACCGGTTGTGTCAAACCGTTCAAAAATGGACCCTTTTTCAAAACGCCCCTGGCGTTATTTATCCAGTTCTTTTACCTGGGCCGGTTTAGCCGCTTCGCTGAGGAGGCGCGCATCTTCATCGGAAAGTGTGATATCGAGACAGCGGCAGGTGTTTTCCATGGTCTCAATATGCCGGAACCCCGTGAGGAGGTTGAGATTTGGGAATTGCTTCAGGGTCCACGCCTGAACCAGGTTCGAGTAGGAGCAGGCATACTTTTCCGTCAGCGGCTGCATGACCTGAAACAGCTTGTGGATCTCACCCCGGATCGGCTCATGGATCCAGGGCAGTTTTCCCCGGACGTCGCCCTTGGGGAAAGACCGGTCCACGTAATCGGGGGCGGTCAGGAACCCCTCTTCCAGCGCACCGTATACCTGGAACACGGCGTTGTGCTTTTGGGCGGTGGGGAAGTATTCGCAGCCGTGATACGGCGCCAGAAGGCTGTATTGTTCCTGAACGAGGGCCACAGTCCCGTATTTTTCATACTCGTCCAGGTCGCCGGGTTTGGAATTGGACAGTCCGACGGCGCGGATCTTCCCCTCTTTGACCATGGCCTGCAAAGCCCCCATGGTCTCTTCCACAGGCCAGCTTTTGCAGACGTAGTGGACCACCAGAACATCGAGATAATCGGTCTGCATCCTCCGGAGAGAATCTTCCACATCCTTGCGGACAGCCTTTGCGCTGGTGTCGTTTTCTACCGTATAGCCGTCGCGCTCATAGTGGAAGTTTCCACCCTCGTTCCGCCAGTTGAGGGAACATTTTGTTTGCAGGAGAAATTTGCTGCGCCGCCCGTTTTTCAGCGCTTTTCCGAGCAGCTCTTCACTGACGCCGGTCCCATATACCGGCGCGGTGTCAATGTAATTGATGCCGAGATCACCGGCTGCATCCAGCAGGCTCTCCACTTCGCCCACACCGACAGACAAGTCCGACCATACGCTGCCTCCGCCAATTCCCCACGTTCCGAATGAAATGACTGACGCATTCAGATCGGTTTTTCCAAGTTTTTGATATTTCATCACACTGCCTCCAAATGTAAAAGTAATTGAAGAATTTTATAATTATACTCTTCTTTAGATTATACCATAAAATCATGCGTAGGTAAAAAAAGTTGGTAGATTTCTGTAAGAAATTGACCTCCCGGAAGAACCGGCCGACAGCCGCTGGCCGTCTAATCTTGGCGGCTGTAAAAACGTCTCAAAAAGTGGAATTAAATAGATAGAACCTATTGACAAAGTATGAAATTGATGGTATTATCCTTTCAACCTACTAAGTTGATTTGATTTAAGAAGGGAGAACGTATCATGATGATCCCGTCTGTCAGCTGCACCTTGTCTGTGGAAACGCGCATGTATCACATGTGCAAGTGTTGTTGCGCGCACAAACAGGATAAGTTCTCCATGATGACGAATCAGGCAAGACCATAGGCTTTTGTGCCTGTAATCGTAATCTCATGCGATTTACCGGGGAGCTTATCCAGGCTTCCCGGATTTCTTTTTGGGGAGGAAACCCCATGTATGATTTTGAACGACTCATCAGAGACAGCTGTCGTTTCGGGCGAATGTGCTGGGCGTGCATCCCCAGATGACCTAACACGCATTAGCTTGAAAAACGAAAGGGAAATGATGATTATTCATAACTATAAATTCGAAACGCTTCAGCTCCATGTCGGTCAGGAGCGGCCTGATCCTGCCACCGATTCCCGTGCGGTTCCCATCTATCAGACAACCTCCTATGTGTTCCGGGATTCCGGCCACGCGGCTGCCCGCTTTGGCCTGGCGGATGCAGGCAATATCTACGGCAGACTGACCAACTCCACGCAGGATGTGTTGGAAAAACGCATCGCAGCACTGGAAGGCGGCGTGGCGCACTGGCCTCCGGCGCAGCGGCCATCACCTACGCCATTGAGGCTGTGGCGCAGGCAGGCGACCACATCGTTGCACAGAAAACCATCTACGGCGGCAGCCATAATCTGCTGGAGCACACGATGCCCCGCTGCGGCATCACCACTACCTTTGTCAATGCCCACGATCTCGCCGAAGTGGAAAACGCCATTCAGAAGAACACGAAGGCCATCTACCTGGAGACGCTGGGCAATCCGAACTCAGATATTCCCGATATCGACGCCGTCGCAGCCATCGCGCATAAGCACGGTCTGCCGCTGATCATCGACAATACCTTCGGCACACCGTACCTGATTCGCCCCATCGAGCACGGCGCGGACATTGTGGTGCACTCCGCTACGAAGTTCATCGGCGGACATGGAACCACTCTGGGCGGTATCATTGTGGATTCCGGCAGGTTTGACTGGAAAGTCGGTGGGAAATACGCGCCCATCGCCGACCCGAATCCCAGCTATCACGGTGTCAGCTTTGCGGATGCGGCTGGATCAGCGGCGTTTGTGACCTACATCCGCGCTGTTCTGCTTCGTGACACTGGCGCGGCGATTTCGCCGTTCAATGCATTCCTGCTTTTGCAGGGGGTGGAAACATTGTCTCTCCGTCTGGAGCGCCACGCCGAGAACACAAAGAAAGTGGTCGAGTATCTCACACGCCATCCCAAGGTTGCGCGCGTTAACCATCCGTCCCTGCCGAACCATCCCGATCACGCGCTTTATAAGAAATATTTTCCCAATGGCGGGGCATCCATTTTCACTTTTGACATCAAGGGCGGTCGGGAGGAAGCGCATAGGTTTATCGACAATCTTGAGATTTTTTCGCTGCTTGCCAATGTGGCGGATGTGAAATCTCTGGTCATCCACCCGGCAACCACGACGCACTCCCAGTTGACCGAGGAGGAGCTGCTGGATCAGGGAATTCATCCCAGCACCGTCCGCCTGTCTATCGGCACGGAGCACATTGACGATATCATCGCCGATCTGGAACATGGTTTTGCCGCTTTGAAATAAGGAGGATTTGTGATGCGCCGAATCTGTATTCCACGCAGACCCGGTTTTCGATGTTGATAACTTTCTGGTTTGCATAAAAGTCAAAACAAGAAATGAGAGGAGATTAAGATTATGCCTAATATTTATACTTCCGCAGATCAACTGATCGGCAAAACCCCTCTGTTGGAACTGACTCACATGGAAGAACGGTTGGATCTCAAGGCGAAGATTTTGGCAAAACTGGAATATTTCAATCCTGCGGGCTCAGTAAAAGATCGCATTGCCAAGGCGATGATTGATGACGCGGAAGCTTCGGGGCAACTGAAACCCGGCTCCGTTATCATCGAACCCACTTCCGGCAATACCGGTATTGGGCTTGCCTCGGTGGCCGCCGCAAGAGGATACCGTATCATTATCGTCATGCCGGAAACCATGTCTGTGGAGCGCCGCCAGTTGATGAAGGCGTATGGGGCGGAGTTGGTACTGACCGAGGGTTCAAAGGGCATGAAGGGGGCCATCGCAAAAGCGGAAGAATTGGCGGCGGGAACGCCGAACAGTTTTATTCCCGGGCAGTTTGTGAATCCGGCCAATCCAAAGGCACATTTTGAAACCACTGGACCGGAAATCTGGGCAGATACCGGCGGCAGAGTTGATTTCTTTGTTGCCGGTGTGGGTACCGGCGGTACGATTACCGGTGTGGGCGAGTTCTTGAAATCTAAAAATGGATCCATTAAGGTCGTGGCCGTTGAGCCGGAAAGTTCAGCTGTCCTTTCTACCGGCATTGCAGGCGCCCATAAGATTCAGGGCATTGGGGCAGGCTTTGTGCCAGATGTACTGAATACGAGAGTCTACGATGAAATTGTCACGGTTTCCAATGACGATGCGTTTGCAACAGGCGGACAGATCGGCAGATTGGAGGGAATTTTAGTTGGCATTTCTTCTGGCGCCGCTGTAAAGGCGGCCATTGAGCTTGCAAAGCGTCCGGAAAATGAGGGAAAAACCATTGTGGTTTTGCTTCCGGATACTGGTGACCGCTATTTATCCACGCCTCTGTTTGCTGAATAAATGCAAAAAAGCCTCCGATAGAATGGTCGGGGGTCATAAGAAAGTAATATCGTATTTTCTCAGGAACGGCGTGGCTTCGGTCACGCCGTTTCCTGTTTCAGCAGTTCTTCCACAGGAATAAAGCCCACAAGGTCATAGGAAATGCGGATGCCCTGATACCGCTTGCCGCTGGACTTATCCGGGGCTTCAATGTAGATCGCCTTGACAAGCTCCCGCAGCGCATACGGGGTAAGCTCATCCAAGTCCTCATATTTGCGTACCCGCTGGATAAACTGCTCCAAATTTTCAATCTGTCGTTCCTGTACTTCGATTTCCTGCTGCAAAGTCTGAATTTCCTCTTTAAGCTGTGCCTGTTCGTCCTCGTAGGTCTTGCTCATCATAGAAAACTTTTCATCTGTGATGCGCCCCGCCACATTATCCTCGTAAATGCGGATAAACAGACGGTCAAGCTCTCCCAGCCGCTTTTCAGCCTGTGCTAATCGCTTCTTGTGTCCGCGGATCGCGGCTTCGCTGGACAGCCGGAGCTTCTGCTCCATGACGGCACGGAAATAATCCTCATACCGGCTGACATAGGAAATTACAGTTCTCATGTGCATCCAGACCAATTCCTCCAGAACAACCGCGCGGATAAAGTGTGCCGAACAGCTTCCCGTATTGCTGCGGTAGTTGGCACATACAAAATGATCCTGCCGCTTTTCAAAGTAGTTGGTGGTGCAGTAGCGCATTTTTGCGCCACAATCAGCGCAATAGACCATGCCGGAAAACAGGCTGCTCTTGCCCGTCTTTGTCCTGCGGTGACGCTGTTGGCGAATCTCCTGCACCTTGTCAAAGACCTCCTGCTCAATGATCGACGGGTGGGTGTTGTAGAAAACCGCCTGTTTTTCAATAGGCGTTTCCCGCTGCTTCTTGTCCCAGATGGAGTTGGTGTAGGTCTTGAAATTGACGGTGCATCCCGTGTATTCCCGCCGTTCCAGAATGTGAACGACCGTGTTGGTGTTCCAATGGTACGGATCAGCGGTTTCCGGGCTGGGTGTCTTGATGCCCTCACGCTTCTTGTAGGCGGTGGGGTTAAGTACCTTTTCCTCCTGCAAGAGCTTTGCAATCTGCATCGGGCCTCGCCCTTCCATGCACAGCTTGAAAATGCGCTTGACTACCAATGCCGCCGCTTCATCCACGACCCACTTTGTCTTGTCCTCCGGGTCTTTACGGTAGCCGAATGGAACATTGACGGTCAGAGGAACGCCGCGTTCGCCCTTTGCCTTATTGACAGCACGGATCTTGCGGCTGGTGTCTTTGGCGAAAAACTCGTTGAACCAGTTCTTGATGCCCGCAATATCGCTGTCGGTACTGTTGGGGTCGATGGTGTCAAAATGGTCGTTGATGGCAATATAGCGCACATTGTACTTTGGGAATGTGAAGTTGATATACAGCCCTGTCAGCGAGGAATTACGCCCCAGTCGTGATAGGTCTTTCGTACAGCAGACTGCCACTCTGCCCGCTTCGATTTCCGCAAGCATAGCTTGAAAGCCGGGACGGTCAAAGTTCGTACCGCTATATCCATCGTCCACGAAAAAGGTCGGATTCGGGAAACGGTGCTCCTTTGCGTATTGGAGCAGGATCATTTTCTGATTCTGGATGCTGTTGGATTCGTCCTCTTTGCCGCCTTTCTTATCCTCTTTCAAATCTTCCACGGATAAGCGGCAGTAAAGCGCGGTGATTTTATCAGTTGCCCGTAACATTTCTGTTTCCTCCTTCAAAGGGGCAACTGCCAGTACAGGATTGGTTGCTTCTATTGTACCAAGAGACTGCGTATTTGTCATTCAGAATCCTCCATCTTTTCTGTAAACTTTTCGCCCATGATGCGTTCCATCTTTTTATCCAGCGTTTCCACGCCGTCATAGCTGCCTGTGACGGTGTAGACTGTGCCGCCGATTTCCTTTTGCAAGGTGAACTCCGGCAGCCAGAACGCGGACAGATTTTTCACGCAGAGATGGCCGTCCTCGTTGAAGTAGCAGTTGTGCCGGGGATGATCGGGCGGCAAGGGCTGCGGTTTGAGATACGGGTCTGGATTGGAGAAGTAATATTCCGCTGGCTCGTCGTGGTCGGTCTTTTCCCATTCCTCAATTTCTGCCCACAGATCAGGGTCGATTTTGTGTTCAAATTCTTTGTTCTCGTTCATGGTGGTGTCCTTTCTCCGATGGGTTATCGGTCTATATCGTGATGTTTGGTTTTCGTCTTTTGCGGTGCGTCTGCTTTCAGGGCAGTATCCACATAGCGGCGTACCTTTTGCAGCTCGGCAACTTCCTCCCGCTGGGCTTTCAGCTTCGCATACTCTGCTTCGTTCTCTGTGGTCAGCGCGGCAAGCTCGGTCTGCCATGCTTTCGGTGTCAGCTTCATGTCCGGCAGATTTGCCCGCAGATAGCGGTTAGCTGCATCCCATACTGCAAGATCGGCGCGGTGTGCTTCTGCAAACTTCTCCTGCTTGCCTTTCCAGCGGATTTGCTTGCATTCATCGTGGATGGGCTGTGTCTTCTGGAAGTTCTGCGCCTGCTCAATCAGCTTTTGGAGCTGCTTAATTCTCGCTTCCCTCGGTTTCATAGCACTACGGATTTCGCTTGCCTTGTCATGGACAGCGGACAGGGCTGCATCCAGTTCTTCCAGCGTATAGATGCCTTTCTCCGAAAGAAGATTGACGGCTTTGGAAATGGCTTTGAGCTCGTCTGCGGTGTGCTGTTGCTGCCAGCTTTGGGAATACTTCCCGCTTTTGGCTTTCTGAATGTCCAGATAGCGGAACAACAGCGTGGAGAGGTTGGGGGATTTTGGCTGCGGCGGCTCGGTACGCAAGCTCTCCTTTGCCTTGAACACATCAAGCAGCCATTCTTTCAGCTTGCCGATCTGCGCCTTGATGTCGCGGAGCAGACGATTTGCCGCTTTGATACTGCGGTTCAGTTCGCCGCGCTCGGTAGCGATTCCTTTTTTCTCCATCTGTGACGCTGCCACGCCGATATGAACGGTGGGGATTTGATCGATCCCCTGCCGCTCATAGCTGCGGTGGTCGATGCGCTCCGGGCGGTTGTTCCGTTCCAAAAACTCATTGGCAAGGTCAGCCCACACCTTGCGCCAGACCTCGGCGTTCTCCTGATTGTTCCAGTCCACAAGGTCAACCTTGCGGGTTTTGTATCTGCCGCTGGACAGGCGGATTCTCTCGCCGTTTTCGTCCAGCACATATTCCTTTCTGGATTTCGGAAGCCACTTGCCCCGTTCGTCCATTGGGCGCATGGTGAGAAGAATATGGGCGTGCGGATTGCCGCTGCCTGTGTCGTGAATATTGAAGTCTGCACACATTCCTCTGGAAACGAATTGAGAGGAACAGTACGCACGGACAAGCCGTACCTGTTCCTCTCTGGATAACTCTATAGGCAGGGCAACCTCCAATTCCCGCGCCAGTTGGGAGTTGCACGCCTTTTCAATTTGCTCCACGCTGTTCCACAGTGATCCCCGGTCTTGAAAGTCCGGGGGAGCGTTGGGCGGCAGCAGGATTTCCGAATGGACGATGCCGCGCTTTCGGGTGTAGTCATGGATCATGCCGTCCCATTCGTTTGTGATTTTCTCGCCGCTTCGGTAGGCAGCAGCGGCAACGGCTGACTTGCCATTCCCCCGGCTGATGATCTTGATGCTGCAATGATAGATTGCGATAACGGTTTACCTCCGATCTTCGTGATTCAGCCCCATGAAACGGAACAGCTTGCCGCAGCAAGGTGTTCTGTTTCGTGGGGGACGCAAAAGGGTAGACAGCACAAGCTGTCGCAGGGAAAATGCAGTTTTCCCTGTGCGGCGCAAGCCGCCAATGTGGGTGCGTGGGAACTTCCATGCGCCCACAAGCCCTCGGCAGAGCGCACAACACCCGCAAGGGTGTATAAGTGCGCCCTTGTTACCAAGGGTATTATCCAGCCTCCACCCCCTCGGCGCGTTTTTTCAAATACTCCTGTGCTTCCGTACTCTTTGCGATGTGATACAGGAAGTCCTTTCCCTCGTCCTCTGTCATGGTTTTCAGTTCCGGCACAATGCTTTCCATGAAGCCGCCAAACAGGAAAATACGGTGATTGCGCTCCTTGCGTTTCTCAACGGACAACTTGCGGTTGAGTATCTTGTTTCGGTTTTCGTACTGCTGCAACTGTTTCTCTGTGCGTTCCAGTTCAGCATTACATTCCTCAATGGTCTGTGGTGGTTTTTTCTTTGGCATGGGTAATCGTTCCTTTCTTGATTTGAGGTAAAAAAGAACAACTCGTTCCTGACCGAAAAACCACTCTCAGTTAATTTTATTTTATTTCTATCTGGATATCACTAAGAGTGTTGTGCTATTTCCTATAAATAACTTCTTGGCGCATAGGTGGAGTGGTATTCTATTACCTTCTCTACAAATATGGAAGACAGGCAAAGGGATCTTGACAATATCGCGGTGCGATATTATAATGGCAATACAGAAATATCGCGGCACGATATTTGAGGTCTAATGAAGGGAGGGCTGATATGAAAGACCGCGGCGTACTGACTGAGTCAATGTTCTATGTGCTGATGTCTTTTCTGCACAACGAAATGTGCGGGATCGAAATCACGGAATTTGTAGATTGCAAAACGCACGGCCGGGTACGACTTGGGCCCGGAACGCTCTACACCCTTCTGGGAAAATTTCAAGACGAGCATCTAATCGAAGAAACACAAACCGATGGACGCAAGCGCAGCTATCGTATCACCGAAAAGGGACGGGAAGTCTTTCGGGACGAACTGACACGGCTGAAAGCTTGTGTCCTTGACGGAGAGGAGGAAAGTGTATGAGCAAGAATGTAATCCGAGTAACACCAGTTGGTGGTTTTGACATTCCTGAATTAGAAAACTGGCTGGCTGCTATGTCAAAGAAAGGGCTGCGCTTTTCTATGACCGCTGGAATACTTACGATTTTCGAGCGTACTGAGCAACGGATAGTTCAAATCCATTTAGAGCCTATTCGAGGAACGGCAGAAGACGATCCAGAATTGAATGCGCTTTATGAGGATGCAGGGTGGCAATATTGGGGGATATTCCGGGGAAGCTTCTATGTCTTTGCCTCTGATGATCTGACTGCACAGGCGTATACAGATATAGAAACGCACGAGTATGCGTTGAAGCGTTTTTTTAAGGAGAAAGCAATTGGCGGTGTACTGCTTGTGGTCGCAAATGTGCTTTTACTTGGCCTTTATCAAAACGGCGCTCCATGGAAAATCGGTTGGACATGGCTCAAATACTTCCCTATAGAGATCTTTTCAATTAAACCCGTGTTCCCATTTCTGCTGTCGGCATTGGGGCTACTGCTGATTGACCTATCGTATTTGCTTGGACTTTGTTACCTACTACGATATCGAAAGGCCGTTAGAAATGGGAAAGTACCCAATAGACATAGAAAGGTCGGTTGGTTGTCAGCGGTAGGATTAGTAATTTTGATTCCGGTCTTTATCAATACCATACAGTTGTTTTCGGGGACAGATTACCGCCCCTATGATTTAGAAGGTTCCGGTTTTATCACGCTGACGGATATTGAGGGATCAGATTTGCAGCTCTCTCAGAACAGACTTTACAACATGGATTATATCGCTCATGAAGGAACCCTGCTCGATCCGGAATCTTGGTACTTTCAACAGTATGCTACATTTGGAGAGAATGACAGTCCCAGTGATGTACCTAATCTGGAAATCACCATCACCCGTTACACATTGAATATGCTTGCCGAAATGCGAGTAGCGGAATTGAGTAGGCAGAAATTCGACAACTCTGGTGATTATCAGAAGTTTGATGTTCTTGATGAATGTCTATATGCTAAACGGGAAGGATGGACTCACACCAGCGAGATAACCGGAGAAACCCGCACCTTTTTACCCGGCGGTATCCTTGTACTGCGTAGAGGCAATACCGTTTTGTTTGCGAATTACTATGGAAGCCAAGACCTTTCTGAGCATATTGAACATTTTGCACAAATGTTAGTCAATCTGTAAAGTACTACTGTGTTGATAAACAAAGCAAATTAGTATTTATCAAGAGGTGTCGGTCGACTTGCGACTGGCACCTCTTGACGCTAATTTACTTTCTTGCGTATTGACAGGCTTTATGCTTAAATTGCAATTTGCCCATTCACTCGCCGCCCTGCGGCGTTCTTCACTATACGGGGCGGTCAGCCGAAAACTTAACCGTCCTTTCTCAATCTCAAAGGTCAGCCCGCCTTGCTCATCATCGTCGGTCTGACGGCAGCATTGCGGGTGCTTTGTCGCAAATGCCGTCAGACGCTTTTTGAGATCGGTGTTGTGTGTCTGCACCTCAATCATGCGGCTATGCTCGTCAAAATAAATCACGGTTGTCTTTTGCTTTTTGGTAAGCCCTGTTCTCATAAAACCTCCTGTTTTTCATAGATTTTTCCCAGCTCTTGAATTGGAAAAGTGCTGCGATTTTTTGATGGAAACGCCCCAAACGATGTGGAGTATATTTTGCTTTGTCCTATCGGCTAATTTTCCACTTTTCCAGCTCTTGACTGCATTTTCACGATGTTTTGTTTGTGCGGCTTTTCAGCCACTCCACCAACTCATTTTTCATCACCAATTTGCGCCCGCCGATCCGTAAGGTTGGAAAATCCGGGCTGCTCAAAAGGTTATATGCCCCCGCTTTGGAAATCTGTAATGCTTCGGCAAGCTGCTTTGCGTCCATCACATCGGGCATGGCTTCAAACGGTTCTCTGCTCATAAACTCTCCTTTCCTGCATGAAAAGGCAGCAGCTACCATTTCGGTAACTGCTGCCGCTTCTGCGTCTGTTTACTTGTCCAAATACTTCTGATACTCCGCTGTCACATAGTCCTCATAGGCTTCGGCAATTTTGGTAATCCGCTTATGGACTGCGCTGGCGGTCTTGTAGCCAACCTTGTCTGCAATCTCCTGCTCGGTCAAGCCGTCCATGCGCAGCTTCAATATCTCCTGGTCTTTCCCGCTGATGCGCTGCTCGGCAAAGGTGGCAATCTGCATTTCGGAGATAACCTTCTGTTCAAATTCGCCGCGCGGATCAGCTACCTCGAAAATATCGCCGTCCTCGTTCTCCATCATCTCGTCAAGAGAAATCGGCTTGCCGGAACGGTTGTGATGCCACTTCCGCATGAAATCCGTCTTGACGGTACTGCCGGTGGTTTCGTAGTCCTCCACGGTGCGGTTTTCCCAGATTGCGTCGATCATCGGCTGCCAATTCTGCTCTGCAATCACCATGTCGGTGACATTACCGATCAGATTGCTGAACTGCTGATAGGTCAGCCACGGCACTTCCACACCCTGCGGGATGTTGTAAAGGTTTTGGAAGCCAAGCCCGTTCTGCTCAAACTTCATTCGGATGTAGGGGATAATGCTGTACGACAGCCGCCACAAAGGGAAATATCCTGCGTACTGATTCCAGTTGCCGGGAATGTCGCGGTAGTTGCCCTTGCGGTCTTTGACTTGGAAAAACTGCCATGCGCTCCATGCGTAGCAGTCCCACACAAGCAGCTTGAACATATCGTCACATACGATGTGGTCATACTTGTCCGTTCTCAGAACTTCATAGGGGGAGCGGGGCAGATCGTAGGCTGGCTTCCAC
Organism: Candidatus Pseudoscillospira sp. SGI.172; assembly: GCF_050313575.1. NCBI lineage: Bacteria > Bacillati > Bacillota > Clostridia > Candidatus Pseudoscillospira > Candidatus Pseudoscillospira sp. SGI.172. The sequence goes on from NZ_JBNPLQ010000035.1 coordinate 21,344, forward strand.
TTTTCCGCAAGTTCCCTCGGTAGGCTGTAAAACAGGGTCAGCCATGACTTGTCGCTGTCCTGCGGTATCTCGATGATCTCACCGGGCAGCACCACAAGAAAATCGTTCGGGCCTGTCTGCTTGTCCATCAACGTCACCTCCAATCGCTTCTGCATTCAGCCCTCTACTATATATGGCATGAGAAGGGCCGAATTGTTCCAATACTTTCAAACTTTTTTGAGATTTTTTGAAAAAATCTCGGAATGGATGGGATAGGATTGATTTAAGAACATTATAGCTGAAAGCTGTGAATAAATCCATTGCTTTTCGTAACGGCAAAAAAATAGCGGGTATCCGGCGCTCACCGGATACCCGTTATTTCGTTGCCAACCCTGCATGACAGATGCCCCAGTCGTAATTTTTGAATTACTGTCTTATGAGCACCCGTGTAAATACCGGGGGCTTTTGCTGCGGTTTGGAGTGTCACATCATGGTGTCACCCAACTTCTATTACGAGGAAAACGGGCAGAGACGTTCATCTGAACCGGACTGCGCGGATTAGACGAGGGCGGCCTGCACAACACTGCGCCGCAAAGACCGACATCTTTTGAAAAGAGAGAAAGTATCATGACAGAACATCAAAAAATTCTCGTCGCCATGAGCGGCGGCGTGGATAGCTCCGTATCCGCCTGCCTGCTGCAGGAAGCGGGCTATGACTGCGAAGGCGTGACCATGCGGCTGTACCGCAATGAGGACATCGGGTTAAGCCGTTTCCATACCTGCTGTTCCCAAGCGGACATAGATGATGCCGCGGATGTGGCCTTTTCACTGGACATTCCCTTCCATGTGGCCGACTTCACCGCAGAGTTTCGTATGGATGTCATCGAACCGTTCATCTGCACCTATGAATCGGGCGGCACACCCAATCCCTGCATTGAATGCAACCGACACATGAAGTTTCACCACCTGCTGGACTTTGCCGCAAAGCATGGCTGTGACGCCATTGCCACAGGCCACTATGCCCGTATTGACTATGACCCGAAACAAAATCGATGGCTGTTGAAAAAGGCGGTGGACGAAAGCAAGGACCAAAGCTATGTCCTCTATATGCTGACACAATTGCAACTGGCTCGTATCCGCCTTCCTCTTGGCGGATTACAAAAAATCCGGGTCCGGGAATTGGCAGAGGCTCGCGGGCTGACCAATGCCCGTAAGCATGACAGTCAGGACATCTGTTTTGTACCGGACGGAGATTATGTTCATTTCATGGAGCAGTACACAGGTCGAACCCATCCGGCAGGAGATTTTCTCGATCTCAAAGGGATGGTCGTTGGCGGCCATCAAGGTGCAGTACGTTATACGCTGGGGCAGCGAAAGGGACTGGGTCTTGCCATGAACGAACCGGTCTATGTCTGTGATAAGTGTATGGCGAATAATACCGTTACCGTGGGACCCGAGCAGAATCTGTACAGACAGAGTTTGCTGGCCGGAGAAGTCAACTGGATCCCTTTTGATGCGCCGGCGGGACCGCTGCGTGTCACAGCATGTATCCGCTATCATCAGAAAGAACAGCCCGCCACCGTGTCCATGACGCAGAACGGGAAGCTGAGGGTCGTATTCGATGCGCCACAGCGAGCCGTCACACCAGGACAGGCAGTGGTGCTGTACCAAGGAGATTTGGTGTTGGGCGGCGGCACGATTGAGAAGACTTTCTAAAGATGATCTATCTGGACTATGCGGCAAATGCGCCGGTGGAAGCACCGGTGCTGGATGCGTTTCTCACGGCGGAACAGACCTTTGTGGGCAATCCCAATTCCAACCACCCAGCCGGTCAAGCAGCACTGGCGGCAATGGAACGGGCGACAGAGTCCATTGCCGCCCTGCTGGGGGCGGAACCGAATGAGATCATTTACACTTCCGGGGCCACAGAAGCCAACAATCTTGCCATAAAAGGCATTGCCTACGCCAAGCGGCACACGGGGCATCATATTATTTCCACACCATTGGAGCACGCTTCTGTCGGTGGCAGCCTTACTTACCTGCAGGAACAGGGATGGGAAATCGACTTTCTGGACATTACCCGGGACGGAACGGCGGATCTGCAGCAACTGCGGGAACTGCTGCGGCAGGACACGGTGCTGGCGGCCATCTGCGCAGTAGACAGTGAACTGGGTACGATCCAGCCATTAGACAAGATCAAGGCCATTTTGAAGGATTATCCAAACTGTCATCTGCACATTGATGCCACCCAGGCCTTTGGCCGTATTCCGGTTTCTTTTGCAGGAGTGGATACATTGAGCCTGGCGCCCCACAAGTTTGGCGGACTCAATGGCAGCGGCCTGCTGCTGAAACGGAAAAACCTTGTGCTGGAGCCACAGCTGCATGGCGGCGGGAGTACCACCATCTACCGCAGCGGAACCCCTGCCGCCGCGCTGGCCGTTTCCATTGAAACAGCTCTGCGACTGGCTCTGCAGCACCGGGCAGAACGATTCGAGCAGGCCGTGCTGTACAACCAAATGCTGCGGGAGTCGCTGATCCGTTATACCGGTGTCCGCATCAACAGCCCGGAAAATTCTGTGCCTCAAATTCTGAACCTGAGTGTACAGAATGTGCGAGGAACCGTCTTTCAAAGGATGTTGGCCGAACGAGGGGTCTGCGTATCTGTTAAATCAGCCTGCTCGGCCCAGGGGACACCTTCCGGGGCCGTTTTTGCGGTCAGCAAAGACCGGAAAAACGCTCTGTCATCGTGGCGCGTCAGCATCAGCCACCGAACCACAGAGGACCAACTGTCGGCCTTCCTGCAAATTTTTGACGATTGTTACCGGAAGCTGACTGGGAAAGAAGGCGCCATATGAGCCGCGAGCTGACGCAACTGAAGCTGATCGAGCGCAGTATTCTCAAAAAGTACCGCAAAGAACTGTGGCGGCCATTTACATACGCCGTCAAGCGGTACGAACTGATCCAGCCGGGAGATAAAATCGCGCTGGGCCATCATTTCAATGATGTGGTGGAAATGACCGTGATAGGGATGTTTTGCGGTTCTCAGTTGCAGGTCGTGCCGCCCAAGCTTCACAGCACGAACTTTGAGGGAATGGAATTGATCCGTCCGCTTTACTGCGCCCACGAGGAGGATATTCTGGCGTGGAAGCGATACGATGAGCTGGAGTTTATCCAGTGCGCCTGCCGATTCACAGAAAAGTGCGCCATGCGCGATAACGGCGGCGGAGGTTCCAAGCGGCAGGAGGTCAAGACGCTCCTGAAGCGGTTGATGCGAGACAGTCCCAATATAGAGAAGAGTATCTTCAACAGCATCCATGCTGTCAGGCTGGGTACTATGGTGGCGCACAAACACAATGGGGTATTTCACACCTTCCTGGATGGCCACAATATAAACAAGATAAACAATTCCTGAGAATTGTCACTCGAAAAACAAGAAATAATCAGATCAAATGCCAAATCAGTTTTCAAGGACGGAGCTTTTGTTAGGGAAAGAAGTCGTGCGGAGCCTGCAGCATTCACGAGTTGCTGTTTTTGGAATCGGGGGAGTTGGTGGATCTGCAGTTGAGGCATTGGCGCGAAGTGGTATCGGTGCATTGGATTTAGTTGATGATGATCGGGTTTGTCTCGCAAACTTAAACCGACAGATTTTTGCGATTCGAAGTACGGTTGGAAAATACAAAGTGGATGCGGCGGCAGCAAGAATTGCCGAGATCAGCCCAGACTGTTTGATTACAGCCATAAAAGCATTTTATCTTCCGTCTGTTGAAGGGCAATTTGATTTTTCTAAATATGACTATATAATAGATGCAGTTGATACAGTATCCTCAAAAATCGAGTTGGTGATGCAGGCCAGGCCGCCCATGTGCCTATTATCAGCTCCATGGGTGCCGGAAGCAAATTGAATCCTGCTGCGTTTGAGGTGGCTGATATATACGAGACAAGCGTTTGTCCGCTTGCGCGGGTTATGCGGCTGAGAACTGAAAAAGCGCGGAATTCAGCAGATGAAGATTGTATATTCAAAAGAGAAACCGCGCAGGCCCATTGATGACATGGCAATTAGCTGCAAAAGCCGCTGCACTTGTCCGCCCGGTGCTGTCCATAAATGTACAGATCGCCGTGACATTCCGGGATCTACGGCTTTTGTTTCCCCGGTTGTTGGCTTAATGATTGCGGGTGAAGTTGTCAATGACCTTATTTTAGAGGCAGTAATTTAAATCTTAACCAGGGAAAAAGGAGGTTGGACCGACGTGATTTCAACACGCGGAAGATATGCCTTGCGTGTCTTAATTGACCTTGCAGAGCATCAAGATGCGGGTTATATCCCGATGAAGCAGGTTGCAGAGCGGCAGGAAATTTCGCTTAAATATCTGGAGCAGATATTACCGCTTTTAACAAGGGGGAAATTAATTGAAGGCCTCCACGGCAAAGGCGGAGGGTATCGTTTGATTAACCCGGCTGATCGGTGCCGGGTAGGAGATGTCCTGCGGTTGACCGAGGGCGATTTAGCACCGGTTGCCTGCCTTGGATGTGATGCAAAGACATGCAGTAGGAGCAAACAGTGTAAAACTCTTCCAATGTGGGAAATGTATTATAAAATCACAAATGACTACTTTGACCACATTACAATAGCAGATTTGATGAAAGGACCCATTTCGGAATGACTTTCCCCAGAAAACCGCAAACAGGCAAATTTCGTTTAGGAAGGACAGGATACGCGTTTCCAAATGAAAAAGCGACACAATGAGAGGATGCTGAACGATGCAATACCCACCTTGTGACCGGCCATACAGCAGGGTCTCCTTTGAACAGGCAAAAGCTATCATGGATTCCGGTGATTCATATGCATTTGTAGATGTGCGAACGGAACTAGAATATACTGTGGAGCATGGCGCTGGTGCGATTTCCCTGCCGTTGGATGAAATCAATGCAGAATCTGCACAACGGAGTATTCCAGATAAAAATGCTGCCATTTTGCTCTATTGTCGGACAGGAAGAAGAAGCAAGCTGGCTGCGGACAAGCTCGCTTCATTAGGGTATGTGCGAATTTATGATATTGGCAGCCTTTCAGGATGGCCGTATGGAAGAGACTACGGTTGTTAGGACGGGTGATCCATCGCATCTATCGAGGTAAGTCTGAATTTTGAGCTGAGTTTGCAATGGCCGCTTAAAACAATGGCAACGGTGGAGTTTTCTTTCTTTTACGGTGCCGATACGAGAAAAGCGTTCCTGCAAAGGAAGCAGGTATGCAAATCAGACAACGTGGCAAACGAAAAGAATAAGGGGCC
>NZ_JBNPLQ010000036.1:0-26315 GCF_050313575.1 Candidatus Pseudoscillospira sp. SGI.172
TGGAAGTTATTCTTTTTCGGACGAAAAGTATGCATGGTATAAGCAACTTCTAAGACTCATTGCATTAACTCACGATTTGGGACACGCACCCTTTTCGCATGCATCAGAAGCTGTTTTTCCCGATGGCCTTGAGCACGAAGATTTCACAGAAAAAATTGTTAAAGAAACCATTATCGCTACTCATATCAAAGCCATTGGAGCTACATTTGTAGAAAAATATGGCCCTGAGTACGATATTACACCAGAATTAATATGCGATATTTATCGTGGAAGACTACCGGGAGAGAATTCAGAGTTCACATTTTTAAAAAGTTTCATGGATAGTGAATTGGATTGTGACAAGATGGATTATCTACTTCGAGATTCACTTTTTTGTGGTGTAAAATACGGAAACTATGACATCGAACGCCTATTGTCTTCCCTTACAATTTATATACAGGATGGTTGTCCACGTTTAGCAATCGGAAGCGGAGGTACTCAAGTATTCGAGGAATTTGTTCTTGCGCGGTATTTCATGTTCGTACAAGTCTACTTTCATCGTACACGTCGTTTTTTTGACATAATGTTTTCTCAAGCACTTAAGTGTATTTTGCCAGACGGAACATACCCACAAGACGTTAATGACTATTTAAAGTGGGATGACTGTCGTGTTATTCAAGAGTTAAAAGCTCATGTTGATGATAACCACGCATGTGCAAATATTGTCAAAAGAGTCGTCTACTCCTGTGCTAACGAAAGTGTGACGCACCCAAAGTCAGGAGATAGAAATGAATTCAAGCTAATTAGCTTGCAGGCCAAAGAAAAATTTGGCGCAGAGAATTTTTTGGAAGATTACTCTGCCGGAAAAATGCCACACAAAATTCCAATTAAAAGTGAGATTGATGACGAGAAAGCGATTGTGATTATTCACAAGAGCACCGGAAAGATCACAACAATTTCCGAGGAATCTCCTATTATACAAAGTCTTACTAATAAGATTGATATTCAGCGGCTGTATGTTAAACCTTCCCTATATGAAACAGTTTCACAATACTTGAGGGAGATCTATGCAGCCATACAGAGTTAGGCACTGCGAAACAGGAGGATTTATGGTTAATTTGGAACAATGCGCTATTATTATACGGCAAATATGTGACGCAACTGAGCCGGGCAAGAAAATGGTTCAAAAACTTTTTTATTTAATGGAACGAAAGGGCCTCCAATTAAATCTCGCCTATAGCATACACTTTTTTGGACCGTATAGTGCAAAACTCGACACCGCATTACATACTTTGGAAAGTATGGGTTCAATAGAAATTGACACATCTGGCATGACACATATAATTCGAGAAGGAAAGAATATGACAGGCGCAGCTCTGAATGCTACAGACTCTTCTGTTGTAAATTATGTCTTAGATAACTTTTTAGGGAAAACTGCATTAGAGTTAGAAGCCCTCACCACTTTGGATTATGCAGCCACCACAATTTTGAAAGGTAAATGCTCGGACGAAGACATAATTAATGAAGTCGTGAAGATTAAAGGGGAAAAGTTTCCCAGAGAGTATTTATCTCGTGAATTAGTAACGTTAAAGCAAACAGGCTATATCCAATAAATTGATTCTCACAGATAGTAGATAGAGGACTACCGATACGAGTACTGATGTACCAGTTCTTGTATCGGTAGTCTTATTTATCTACTGCTAAGCTAAGCGAGTGATCATACTTAACTGTCTCGGATACCGAATTCAACATCCGAGACAGTTCTATTTATTTTCCTTCGTCCGTTTGCCTTTCTTCTTCTCCGGCGGCTGCCCATCACCCTCCCCCCAGTTCTTTCAGCCGCTTTGCCTCCGCAATCTCGGCCTTCATCTCCACGATCAGTGTCTTCAGCTTCTCCTCGCACTCCTCGCGGGTATGGGCGTAGACATTGCGGGCGTGCTTTTTACCATCGGGCCACTTGGGAGAGTAGCGGCCTTCAAAGAGATGGTCGCTGATCTCGCTGATGCAGCCGGTGCCGGAGCGGCGCTTGCGGCCCACATAGGGCTTGAAGTCGGTCATTTTCGGCTTGTCCGCCGTGGCCGGGGCAGTTTCCTGCCCCGGCTCTGAAGCGTCCTCCTGTGGCGCTGCCTTGCCGATGCTCCGGTCGATGTTGGCGGCGGCTGTGCGCTGCATATCATCGGTGATGTGGGTGTAGATGTCCAGCGTGGTGGCCGCCGACACATGGCCCAGCATGGCGGAGAGCGTTTTCACATCCATGCCGTTTTCCAGCGCCAGCGTTGCGAAGGTGTGGCGCAGATCATGAAATCTAACATGTTTGCATCCTGCGTGCTCCAGGATGAGCTGCAATCTGCGGCGCACTACGCCGGGGGTGATGGGGCAGTCCTCCTTCACCGGGGACGGGAACATCCATCGGGAGTCCACCGTCTTTTTGTACTCCCGCAGCACCTCAACCACCGCAGGCGGCAAGACGATCTTGCGGACGGAGTTCTTCGTCTTGGGCGTGCTGATTTGGAGTTGGCCCCGCACGTCGTAGACCTGCTTGTTCACGTTTAGTACGCCGGTTTTGAAGTTCAGGTCATCCCACTGCAGCGCCATGAGCTCACCCCGGCGCAGGCCGGTGGCTAAGTCCAGAAGGAACACTTCGTAGTAGCCCTCAAACTTCGCTTGAATGAGGAATCGCTGCAACTCTTCTCGTGTCAGCACCTGCATCTCCCGCGCCTTCTTCGGCGGCAGCTTGCAGCCGAGGGCCGGGTTCACACGGATCAGCCCATCCTGCACCGCTTTCTCCAGCGCCGAGCGGCAGGTGGCGTGGCACATACGCACCATTCGGTCGGACAGCCCTTCGCCGTACTTGTCGGTGAAGCGCTTCCGGCCACTTTTCTTGAGCCGACCGTAGAACTGCTGCAGGTCATTCTGCGTCAGCTTGTTCAGCGGGATGCTGCCGATCTCCGGAATGATGTGCAGGCGGATGCGGCTCTCATAGGTTTCCTGCGTGGTGGGGCGAATCTTGGTCTTGGAGTGATTCTCATACCAGTATGTCAGCCAGTCCCCGAAGGGCATCTCAGACCGCACCTTCTCCGGCTTCAGTCCGCCGCATTCCTCCTTGAGCTTTTGGAGTTTTTCAAGGCACTCCTTCTTGGTTTTGGCGAGGACATTTTTCGTCTTGGGATAGCCTTTATCGTCATAGCCAATGACGATGCGCCCCTCCCACCGACTGTCCTTGCGCTGCCTTACGGTTCCGTCGCCGGCTTTTCGTTTTCTTGCCACGGTTTCAACTCCTTTCCGAAGATATCCTCCATGAAGCTGCCCACGATGCCGCAAGCCTGCTTTTGCATATCTGAGGTGACATGGGTGTAGGTATCCAGCGTGAAGGAGGCGTTGGTGTGGCCCAGGATACCGGACAGCGTTTTGGCATCCACGCCACTGGTGAGGGCATGGGTTGCGAAGGTGTGGCGTAGATCGTGGAAGCGGATACTGGGCAGCCCCGCCCGCCGGAGCAGCGTTTTCATGTGGAGGTAGGCCGAGCCGGGGTTGACAGGATCCTCCGGCTTCACCGGGTCGGGGAATATCCATTGGCTGATGGTATCCGCCTTGCGCCGCCGCAGGATGTCCGCCACCGTCTTCGGCAGGATGATGGTACGCATTCCCTTTCCCGTTTTGGTCTCGCCGACGGTGTACTCACCCTTCCTCTGGCTGTGGAGGGTGCGGCACACCTTCAGCGTGCCGCCCTCCTCGTCGAAGTCGCTCCATTGCAGTCCGCAGATCTCGCCGCGGCGCAGGCCGGTCATCAACTCCGTCTGGAAGAAGTCCCGCCACACCTCGTCCCGCTCCACCACCGCGAGAAAGGCGTCCAGCTCCTCGCCGGTCAGGATGCGCTTGGGCTTGTAGTTGGGTTTGGGCGCCGTTGTACCTTCGGTGGGATTTCTGGGAATGACATGGGCCTGCACCGCGTCTTTCAGCGCGGCGTGGAGGGTGGTATGGATATGGCGAACCATGGAGTCCGAGAGCTGATGATCCATCTCGGGATGCTCGTGGATGCGCCCCTCCGTTTTCAGGCGGCGGTACATCCGCTGGATGTCCTGCTGAGAGATAAGCGAGATCTGCTTGTCACCCAACTGCGGCTTGATGTAGTATTCGATGTAGCGGCGGTAGCCCTCGAGGGTACCGGGCCGCACCGTGCCCGCCTTGTACTCTACGAGCCAGCGATCCAGCCACTCCCCCAGCGTCATGCGGCTGTCCTCGGTCAGCTCCACATCGCGGTAGCACTCGATGTTCTGGTGCAGCTTATCCAGCAGAGCTTTTTGGGTCTTGGCATACACATGACGGAACAGCGGCTCGCCGTTTTCCCGGTGGCCGATGACGATGCGACCCTCCCAGCGTCCGTCGTCACGCCTTCGCACCATGCCGTCGCCGGCCGGTCTTCGTTTTGCCATGTATTTCACTTCCTTTGGATTCGTTTTCTTTTTGTAACACAAACAACTACCACACTTTTGCGGAAATAGCTATTGCTTTTCTCAATTCTTTTTCTGCGTTTTGAAGTGCAAATTAGGTGTAAATTGGATCAAAATCGGGGCATGGGGCCGGTAGAGCGTCGGCGGAAACCCTTGAAAACACTGAGGAAACTGGAACTCGGAGCGTTCCACAGGGTACAAACTCCCGAAAGGAGCGTTCCTCTGTCCCCGGTCACAAACCCTTGAAAATGCCCGCACTGCGGGCATTTGTGGGACGGACCGGGGCGTTTACGACCCCGGTCCTTTCTCCTGCTTTTCTTTCGTCGGCGGCAAATCGGTCCGATTTTCGGTCATCCCGCCCGGTCAAGCATCCACGGCGCATCACCCCCTTCCGGGCAGAACACACTGCGGTAGGTACTGATGTCCGGCACCATGCCCTGCTCCAGCATGATCTCACTTTGCAGCAAGCGCACGCACAGCTCCGCATAGACACTTCGCATCCCGTCTCGGCACCGACGGGCAACGGTCTTTTGCTCATCGGTCAGATCACCGTAGTGTTCATCGCAGAGAAACAGGCGAAGTCCGTCTTCATCAATGAGGTCGGCATGATCCTTGTTCCACGCCCACCGGATGTAGCGTACTGTGTCGTGCGTGCGCCGGAGAACCATCATCGGGTCATGGTCTACAATAAAGTTTGCAAGCTGCTGCATCATGCGCTTTCCTCCTTTTTGTTCTGCCGATTCAATTCGGCCAGCCGTTTCTCTGCCTTTGCCCGCTCTATGTCACGCTCCGCCCGCAGGAACTGCCGCTGATAGTTCAGCTCCAGTGCTTCCTGAATGGGGCGGATGGTGTAGATGAGACTTCCGTTGCGCACGCGGCCGTCCTTTGTGGTGATGGTACTGGGCTCGGTGTGAATAAGCCCCTTCTCCTCCAGACCGGCCACATACTTCCGCACGGTGTTTTCGCTCAGCTGCACCGCCTTTCCGATGGTGCGGTAGCTGGGATGGCACTGGTAGGTTCTGCGATCCTCGCAGCGCAGAAGGTAATTGTAGACGGCAATCTCATGCGAGCTGAGACCGAGGTTGAACACCTCGTTTGGCACGAGGTAGTAATACTTGTTCGGATCTCGCTTAGGCCAACGCCGGAACATCAGGCATCACCTCCTGTCTGCGCATCTACCCACCGGCGGAACTCTTCTTTGGGTACCACGATGCGGCTGCCTATCCGCAGCGCGGGGAAGCCCGTCTCGTGCATGAGCTCATAGGCGCTGGAGATGGACACGCCCAGCACCTGCGCCACCGTGTTCGCATTGAGGAACAGCGGCAGCTGGTCGTAGTTGGTGAATGTGGATTCTTGCATTGGATTCCTCCTTTATAATTTTTGATGTTTGTTGACGGAAGCTGCAACGCAGCCTATAGGCATCACTCCTTTCAGTTCGATTTGAATACAGAGAATTGCTCCCTGCTAAATGCCTTAAAAAAATCCCTCCACTTATCGCGGAGGAAAACATGTTTTGCACACCCTGTTTTAGAAAATTTTTTCTTTGTCTATCGCGGCGTATCTTTTGAGACAGCAAATAGAAGTTCCATACCATCCAACAGCTTCATGAGGGACAATTCTAACATTCCTCTACCTATTGCCGTTCTTCAGCAATCTTTGGGCCTTTTTTCTATGCGATCCACACGCTTAAAAATCGTTTTCATGTTCATGCCGGATATCCTAAAATATACGCCATTCCGTTTCTTTGAATCCCATACATACCATGGACGCAAAAAGAGAGCCGCGCCAAATGGCACGGCTCTCCGGATAGAGTATTCGGTTTTACATCCCCAGCATCGGCGAAGTGTGCTGCTCCTGCTCCATCAAAAGTTTCAAGCTGTAATCCAAAATCTTCTCCTTGCGCTCGGTCAGCATGGTCAGATAGAATTCACGCTGGATCGGCAGCAGTTCAGGGACACCTTCGAGAAAGTTATGGAGCGCATCGAGGTCGATTCTTGAACAGACACGCTTGAGCGCCTCATTGCAATCCGGATTCTTCAGCGAAGAAATGTAATCGAAATAAGATATCTTTTTCCCGCCTTCTTCGATAGAGGAAGTTGGAAAAGTATAGATACGTTGGTCGATTTCCGCTTCGTCTTGTAGCACGTTTTTCATCCGTTCCAAATCAAGCTGCGGGTATAGGCAGGAACCACAATCATAGACCGGTGCCAGTTCTGCCTGCTGCTTCTCCTCATCCACGAGGATGCCCCAGTTGCCGTTATGCCGGTCGAAGTTTCCAAGGAACGCATCCGCAATAAACATATCCCAGAAAAATTGCCGCAGCTCATCGGCGGGATAAATACTCTGCTCCTCAATGGCCTCCAGAATGGAGGACAGTTCTTTTCCGTAACCATTCTGCTCACTGTCGATGCAGGTGTTTTTCAGATGGGCAAACTCGATGAGCCGTTTTCCGCCCTCTGTAAAGTCCCGGCATGCAACCACCAGCTTTGTTTTGCCGCGGCTGTCCGTATAGTTTCCGAGGAGCGTTTCCTGCGTCCGAAAGCCCAACATTTCAAAGATATGGCAGGCGACATATTCGCTGATACAGCCGTTGCTGTAACTCATATCCCGATTTCGGCTGGGCTTTGGAGGGAACTTGAGCATATAGCTATGTCCTTGATAGGTGATATTGATTTTATTCCCATTGGCTCCGCCATAGGCGCGGAAGCGGTTGACTGGGCAGTTGGTAAAATCAATCACGGGTTCTCACCCCCTTATAAATATTTTGTGCGAAGATAATCTGCCTGCTCCTGTGTAATGGCGTTGCTCCACTGATTGGAGTTGATCGCACTATATAATTCTCCCCACAGGCAGTCCATATAAGACACTTTGTCTTTTTCGCCCTGAATGTACTCACAGAGCGCTTTATCCAAACTGGCAGGCAGATTCTTTTCCAGATAGGTTCGGTCAGTCGGCTTGCCGCCATGCATTTGTGGTTTCTCCACGGTCAGCGTAATGAGCTGCTCCATCGGGATATCCAGTGTGGAGGACAGCTTCATGAGTGTACCGGCACTGCATCGGGAGAGCGTTGTCTTGCCGGAGCAGATGTCCGCCAGGGTTGCCCAAGGCACACCGCTTTTCTTGGAGAGCTGGTAGCGGGAGAGATTCTTTTCCCGCAGTATCTGTTGGATCGTCATATACATCACCGCTCTTATTATATCGGTGTGCCGATAATCAGTCAAGAGAAAACATCTCACTCCCCCTGACCAAACTGTTTGTTTGCATTTGCCCTCCCCAAAACTGTTGACTATTACGATACAGACAGCGGGACAAGCCTTCATGGCCTGTCCCGCTGGTTTTTCTGCCTGGATTTTGAAAGTATTTTCCTTGTTTATGGCGGTGCAGCCGCTGCGCTGCTGCCTATGATTTATTCGTCATCATCTGGCCATGATGAGATCATGTGAATATCGCCGGTGTCCATATCCATCGCCATGTGATCGCCCATGCGCAGCATGAGATCCCCATCGGAGTCCATCGCCATATTATCCGAAATGCTCATGGCGAAGTCGCCGTCATCGTAGTCAAAAAATCGATTGCACACTGTACCCACCTCCTCTATTGAAATATCTGCTATAAACCTCATTCACCGCTTCCACATACACCACAAAGGATGGATGATTATGATCTTGTCGAAACAGATACATATTTTTCTTCTCAAGATACCTGTCCCGAACCTTCTGCCATAATCCCGCTCTCTTCAGTTTATCCGCTCTATCTTTTACTTGATGAGAGTTCGGCACTTCGTTCCATGTGTATTGATCCAAGCCCAGTGCGTACACATTTTTGTTATGTATCAAGCGCATGTAATTCCCGTTTTTATTTTTCGTGGTAATAGCAACATCAAAGCTGAATTCAACATTTGGAGTATCCTTAAAATGCAGCAGTGCAGTCAAGCAAGAAGTTGAATCTTGGGCATCCGAAAAGAATTCTCTCCTCTCCGCCCGGTTCAGAGCATTTCTTACCGTTTCTTTTAGCAACCGCAGGTCATTCCAATATCTTTCTTCTGCCTTCATGATCAAAAGATTGTAGTCAAGGTCATACGGACCATCTCCGTTTCTTGTGATCATATTCCTTGCGCCGCTTCCAACAAGCGAAAACTGTGCAGAAATCCCCTTCGTCCTCAGTAACTCGCAGGTTTTCTTAAGGGTCCTTGAACAATCCGAACAATAGCGCTTTGCTTCGGACTCGCAAACAAACTCATACGCCATACATACTCTCCTTCTTGCCCATGCCACCCATTCAACATCGAGGTTAAATCATTATAGAATAGCATAGAAAGTTTGATTGTCAATAGCGACTTGACCCCATTTTGAATGTTTTCCACATATTTCACCCTATGATCCCAATTTTGTTGCCGTTTTCGTAAATGTCCGTGCCATCTTTGCTGTGATTAGGTCCCTCGTACTCTACCCATCCGAAGCCCGCCACATAGACTTTGTCGCCGGGGTGCAGTTCTTTAGAAGGCTGTGGCGGAGTTGGCTCTGGTGCGGAATTCTTAGCGGGTGCCTGCCCCGTGGAAAGCTGGAGTTCGGAAGCTACGGGTGTTTCAATAGGCCCTGTCTTCGGTTCAGGTTGCTCTTCTTGGGGCGCTTCTTGTTGCGGAATCGTTCTTTTTTCCTTCTCTGCCAGTGTTGCTGGTTCCTCAATTTCCGCAATGGTCGCTTCCTTGGCGCTCACAGCGGTTTCTGCGGCTGGGACGGGTGTTTCCTCGACCGCGTTGCCATGTGGCCACACAGCGGCGCACAGGGCGACACATGCGGCAATCATTGTCACTATGATGAGTTTCTTCATTTCTCTTCCTCCTTAGATGCGAAACGAGCGCCTGATCCCATTGCCGTTTGACAGGAGACTGAGCGCTCGTTTTCGTAGTGATTCAATTCTACGGAGAGTTTCCACGCCAGTTCAAATCCAGCGATAAAGCTGTCGATGGAGGTCTCCTCCGCAATACGGTCTTTTGCGTCGATGATCTGGAGCACCAGCCGACGCTCCAGTTTGCCCAGTACCTTGCTAAGTGCTTGATGGCATTCATCAATTTCCTGTTTCTGAGCCTGGAGTTCAGGCGGGGTACAAAAGCAATCGTATAGGTCTTTCAGCAGCTTGTATTTCATGCGCTCGCCTCCTTGCAGCACAAACATATACCACAGTTCGACGGAAATAGCTACTGAAACTTTTTCAGAAAAATAGCGGCTGGAACATTGTGTTTCAGCCGCTATTTGCGATGCGGGGTACTCGTGGTGCGGGCTCGCAGGTTAACTATACCCCTAAGCAATTTTTACTTCTGTTTGCATCCATGCTAAGAGTTTTTATGACGATGACAGCCCTGGGCAATTCGTGGTGACATTGCGAATGATGATAAGCGATATCCTGGCACCACCAATTTCCGCAAGGCATGATCAAGTCAACGCGCCGTTATTCTCTACTTTTTCTGCTTCGGACAGTTCTTCCCAATCCTCACGATTCCCGCATCTGCGAAGGTAATCGTGGCCGCCGTCCACGGCGCACGAACCACAGCTGCAAAACTTGAAATCATGGACGGTTTTACTCTCGATGACATCTCCGCACTTTTTGCATCTGATCGCGTTCTTGATAATTCTCGGCATAATCATTCTCCCTTTAGTACAGCCCGAATCTTTTCTTTTTCTCCACTGCCGTCTGTACGGAGACGCAGGAGCGGAACGGCACACTTCTCCAGAATGGAGTTTTTCTTTATGTCTCGCTCTGCCTGTTTGCTCCCCGCTTCGTGGAAGCCAGTCCCGTCTACTTCAATCGCCAGCACGGGCTGTTTATCCATCTGATTGAACAGCAGGAAATCCACATGGGTCAACGGATTGTGGGCATATTGGCATTCTTCCTCTGTCAGCGGTTCATAGTTTTTCACCAGTGTCGCAAGAGAAACATGCGCCGCGCAGCCGATGAAGGAAAACGCCTCCTCGGACAGCACCTCCTGAATCACGGAGTACATGAGATTTTCGGAATCGTATTCCGATACCCGCTTATGTTTTTGCAGATATGCCCTTCGCTGCTCGGCATAGCCCTGATAGAGCATATCGAACACGGAGTAGACCTGGCTCTGGATAACCTCAAAATTGTTATATTCGATGTACCGCGTTAGGTCGCCATAGTTGGTTTGGTCATTGCGTGGGTCCTGCGATGTGACCACCGCCAGCGAATGAACCGCGCGGGAAACCGCCACATTCAGCATATGAGGATCATCCACGAAATCTGTGATGACATTGTCGACCGAAGTTAGAATGATGGCATCCTGTTCCCGCCCCTGAAACTTGTGGACGGTGTCCACCTCGTAAGTATCTCCCAGCTGCTTGCGGATGGCTGTCACCTGGTCCCGATACGGCGTGATAATGCCGATGCTCTGGAAATTCTGCTGATGCAGCCGCGGAAGCACCTCCTGCTGGATGACATCGATCTGGCGCTGGTTGAGATGACCACGGGCGTGGTTGCCCGCAGTCGTCCGGTACATAGTCAATACATTTGGCTCGTCGTGGTCCTTCGTCATAACGATCAGCTGCCCGTGGTAGAACTTCTGGTTGCAGAAGTTGATGATTTTCGGGTGGCAGCGGTAGTGTTCCCGCAGCAATGTAACAGGCGCGTCCTGCCATATTTCCAATGCAGAGGACAGCAGGCTGTGGGTAGAAAAGCGATAACGCTCATCCAAGGAATACTTCTGCCAAATGGCATCGCTGGTGCGAATGTCATCCTCTGTCAGCACATTGGGGAGCTGCTTCAAGTCCCCGACAATTACGATATTCCGCGCACAGGAAAATGCCAGCACCCCTGTGGCTAAATCGACCTGTGAGGCTTCATCCACGATCAAGTAATCGTAGATATGATCGATGCTCAGCGTTCCTTTGATGGAATAGGTTGTGCTAAGCACCACCGGATACTCCCGAGTAAACTCCGCAGAATTCCGACGGAAATCACCCATTTCAAAGCGCTGTCTGCCACTCTGCCAGTGATACCGCGTTGCCAACTCTGCCCGGAACAGCCGCAGGGACTTCTGTGTGAGCTCGTCCATCTTTGCATCAAAAGCGTAGTGTTCCAGCTTGCGGTTCAGTTCCTGCTTTTCGACTTCCAGTTCCCGCCTCTTCACCGAATAAAACTGACTCTGCAAATAGGGAATGACCTGTTCCGGGGAACGGATAAACAATTTGAGTGCATTACGATTGAAGCGGAACATGATGGAGAGCTTTTGCAAAAGACCCAATCGGGTTTCATGTTCCGCGTGCTGTTCAAACTCCATCCAAAGCGCAAGAAGCTTCTGCGTGGACAGCTTGTCCAGGCTCTCCGTCGGCGCGTCGCTGTAAGTCGCATAGTATTCCCCAAAATAGTGCTGTTCCGGATTCAGCTGCAAAAGCTCCTGTTCAATTTCCGCAATACGGTTCTTGGCATTGAGCATTTCATTTAGCTCTTTGGAAAGCACAGTTGTTTCCTGATCCAACTGCTGCCGTTCCTCCGGCAGCATCTCCCAATCGCTCATATTCGGATAGACGCCAGTCTGAGCCTCCAGGAACTTTTGCTTGTTGGCAAGGCTTCCAAGAAACGCGGTCAGAAAAGCGGCATTCTTCTTTTCCAGCTTTTCCGCCACATTGTGTGTTGCAGAATTGTTGTTGGAGACAACCGCCACGGTCTTTCCGCTCCGAACC
Organism: Candidatus Pseudoscillospira sp. SGI.172; assembly: GCF_050313575.1. Taxonomy (NCBI): domain Bacteria; kingdom Bacillati; phylum Bacillota; class Clostridia; genus Candidatus Pseudoscillospira; species Candidatus Pseudoscillospira sp. SGI.172. Next base: position 12,131 of record NZ_JBNPLQ010000036.1, read on the forward strand.
ACATTGGCGATGATATTCAGGATCGTCTGCGTTTTTCCCGTCCCCGGAGGCCCCTGAATAATACTGATTTTGGAGGAAAGTGCTTTCTCCACTGCCACTTTCTGCGATTGATTCAATCCAAACGGATAGATCACCGCCTCCGGCATCTGGGGCATTTTGACGCCTTTCTGCGGTGCAAGATAGCTTGCCAGCACGGTATCCTCGCTGACCTGTTTGATCTTGTCATACTGCATACTCAGAATGTTGGTGCCTTCCACCTCGAGGCTAATTGCCGCGGCAGTCTCCTTGAAATATTGGAATGTTTCTTGATTTTTACCGTCCGTCAGGCAATTCTGCTGGAACTGCACTTCGCTCCTGTGGAATGATAAATCTCTCTTTCCGTTGCGGACAATGCGGTAATATCCGCCGAAGTCGAGAATCTCATCAATTCCGCTGATGGTTTGCCCGTTTACGGTGACAATCACCTGCGCAGGGTCAATTTTCTTTTTCAGAGGCAGAATCGCCACATTGCTACGCTGAAAGCTGTATGACTTATTGGGCGCACTGGTATAGACGACCTCGCACTTCCCGTCATGGAACTGAAAGCTCGCGACCGAGTCCGTCTGGTCTTTTCCTTTTATGATGATTAAGTGCTTTCGTGCGTCCATAGGCAATCCTTTCACTTGAGAATGCGAGCTGTTGACTTATGGGTTGTCCCCGCACATTCGCACTGGATTATAGCTGTGCCCATCAGCCGCATTTTAGCGGTAGATGCACATCCAATCCCCTGCGTAAATATGTTTCCCTAATCAGTTCAAAAACGTTTCCTGCTCGATTGTAACGCCATAGCTTAGGATTTTTTCAATAGCATCTTTGAACAGTAAGTATCTCCCGCTTTTTAAATCTGCTTCCAACTCAGATAAGTATTCTTTGGAGCGCATAAGACCATGTTCGTAAAATTTTTCAACAAGTTCACCTGACATACGCATGGGCAGCACAGAAGAAATTAGCTTCTGCAAGTTGTCGAACATTCGGAAACCGCCCGCATCGATATCTGCCCAAAATCGCACTTTAGCGCCTTTCGCTGCCGCATGAGCGATCAATGTAACCATCTTTCGTTTTTGGGGACTAAGGAATCCGCCGTGATAGATCACCAACTCTCCCGGCTGTTTTTCGGACATCACATATTCATCGTAATTGGTTTTATTCTCAATGAATGTGATGCATTGAATTGCCGTCAAGTCGATTGCTGTAATAGAATCGATCAAAGTGCTGGGTAAGGCCAAACCGTATGGTGCGGCACCAATACAGATAGTTCCCTGTTCTGTTCGAACCAGACAGTTTCCTGCAAGCTCGTATAACTCCGGGCGAGCATAGATACCCAAGTATGCCAGCTGTTCTCTTTCGCCCAATTCATTTTCATCGCAGGAATTCGCTAAATCTGCATCGTATTTTCTTGCGATCCGCAAAAACAGATCCCGCACATTTCGCTCAAAGTATTTGGTATCGGAAAAGCACTTGCTGCTGAATGCGCGCATCGTTATACTGCCGGACAGAGCAGAATACTCACGGAAAGCGCAGAGCAGGTCCTGCAATGGAGTATCGTCCGTTTTGCAGAAGACAGGAATTTTCAGTTGCTCTGCTGCCGATCTGCAAACATCTACCTTCCATGCTATAATCCAGGGAATCGCAACATCCTTCAGGCCGCCGTCTATCAGCTGAATAATCTGACTTGCTCGCACCTTGGGATGCATTCTTTCGGCAAAAGCATAGCACTGCGAGATCTGATCCAAGCGCAACACAATAGCCGAAAGTACCGGGCGGCCTTTCACCCACTTGAGCTGCACCAAGTGCTTCTTTTCAAGTTCCAAGGCTGCTTCGTTATAAGCATCCCGTATCACAGCATCTTCGTAGATATACTCAGGAAAGTCTTTCTTTTCCACTTTTAGCATAACTCTTCTGAGCGATGTTCCAGGATTGAGGAGATGCTTACTGTTTTCATATTTATTCAATAGGCGGTTTAGAATGATCTTCTGGTTTTTCACTGAGCAATCTCCTTGCCAAAGGGCAGAATATGCATTATGTATTTGTCCTTGTTTACCAGCAGCGTACGGTCTGCAATCGGCATAATATCCGAAACCTTATCCGGCGGTGTACAGATAATGGCCTGCAAGCCCATCCTTCGCAGGAGACGGACGCTCTCAATAATGCGATCACTATCCATTTTGTTAAATGCCTCATCAAACACTGCCAATCGGACGGTGTTGCCGAAACTGGATGTATCGTTCACACGGTAGAGCTGAGCGAAGGAAGCCAGAACCGCAATATAAAACGGAGTCTGTGTTTCACCGCCGGACTTTGTGTTCAAGGTCTGAGAAAGCAGCTGCTTTGTTCCGTTTTGATCCGTGGTTTCCAGGTCAAACTTCAGGTATGTCCTAAAATCGGTATATCGTTGGATATTTTCCTGCAGCTCGCTTTGTTTTCTCGCATTTAACTGTGTATCATCCGCCGTAGTGATCTGGCTGAACAGCTTCTCTATCAGCTGGCCATATTTATCCTGGAAAGGCCGTGCGAACAACCCTACATCGCCTTCCATAAGCTCCGGATCCATAATCATGTCATAATACTCTGCATAATCCGGATTACGCTCCACACGGAACTGATAACTGTCCGTTCCGAATTGAGCCTGACGCAGTGCGCGATTTAGATTCTTCACCTGATCCTGCACTTGGTCGATGCTGGACTTCAATTTGGCCAGAAAATCATTCTGGAACTGTTCCATCGCACTCTCTCGGGCAGCGTTGATCTTTTCCCGGTATTTGGGCAGCTCACTTTCCTCCAAGAGCCTCCGCTCCGATTCAAACTCATCATTATCCATGGCTTCCACACGGAAGGAACATGGCTTAAACCGGTCCGTATACTCCCTACGTGCAATGAAAAGCTTTTTCCGGGCAGTATCCTGTTCCTTTACGCTCTGCTCCAAACGGCTGCTGAAGTTCTTATGGACGATGTCTGCGCGTTTCAGGCGGGCGAGCTCCTGCTGATATCTGGGAAGACCGATGCTTTCCTGATATTCAACAGGGAATTCATCTTGCAGGCGGTCTTCCATATAAGATAGCTGCTGGTAATGATCCGGCAGCACCTCATAGTCCAACTGGCGAATACGTTCCTTGTGCTGGCCGATCTGAATTCCTTTCTGCTCTTTTTCTTTATTCAGCACTATGATTTCGTCCCCGAGCGCAGCAATTGTGCGGCGCTGTTCGTCCAGCCACAAAAGATCCAGTTTTGAAAGCTGATCATCGATATCGGTCAGTTCATTGGCGATCTCCATGCCGTGCAGGTATGCTTTTTGCTTTTCTGCCACGGTATTTTGGACAAAAAAGTGCGTAAATAACGGTTCTTTTGACTGTGACAAAAGCTGACGGATAGGATTCCAATAACGCAGCTGGTCTTCAATCTGCGTTAACTCCTCTTCTAATCGAGATACACGCAGACTTACCGCATAACGGCCAATAAATGCGTCATCCATCAGCTCACGACGAATCGAACGGACAACATATCCCTGGTAGAGCAGTCCGTCTGCTGTAATAGCGGTTTTGAAATTGCGCAGCTGTTCAGCTTTTTCACAACATACGACGCGCCCCAACAGATAGTCAATATAGCTGCGCGCCAGCTTGTTATCAGTATCCACCTTTCTGGCAAGGCTGTCATCGCGCGGGCGGATCGTTTCTCGTTCACGCAGCTTACCAATGTCCACCAGTCCAAACGATGCAAAGCCGAACTCTTTTTTGATCCTGTCAAAGATCAATAAGGCGCTTTTATAATACGCCGGATCAACCAGCAGATAAAACTTCTGCGCATTGAGATATCCCTCCACGGCTCCGCGCCACCGTTCGTCCGCAAGCTCCAGGACATCCGCAAGAATATCTATTCTCACAGGACTGCCGATCCGGCTGTTCAGCTCAGATTCCAAGCGGGCCTTCAATTGCAGTAGACCTCGCGGATAGTCTTTAATGTCCTTTCGGAGATTTGCGAGGACAGTGCGTTTTTGGTCCTGCTCCTCCTTCAACTCCGCCAGACGATCTTCTGCTTTGTGCAGCGCATCTCGGATGGTCTTAGCAAGCTCAGCCGCTGCCTGCTGGGCGCTCTCAAAAGGTGCCGATGAATAGGAGAATATCTCATAGCTTCCGGATGTAAAAAGCGAATAAGCCTTCAGAACGCTTTCGGCCGCTTCCTGCACAGGCACGAGGACTCCTTCTGCATCTTGTTTCAAGATTGCGTCGCACAGACCATTCAGCTGAAGGGATTCCCTTTTTATTTCCATTGCCAAGGATTGGAGGTCCTGCGTCAGCCTTTTTTGCTCATCCAGCAGCGCCTGCTTCCGATTGCGGAGTTTTTCTTCCTCCTGAAACACACTGCTCTGCGCGCAGGCCAAGTCAAGTTCGCGCCTGCGGTTCTCTTTCTGTGTGATTCGATCAGAGATCGTCATGATACTCTTTTCAATTGCGGCTAATTCTGTGGTACTGTCTCTCTTTTCAAGCTCAAATCGGTCAATTTGGGCTTGTTCCATTTCTTTTTTGGACCAAAGTACCAAAAATGATTGCACCCGCCAGCGGTCAATGGCCTGATTCATTTCACGATAGAGTCTGCCTATCTCCTGTAAAGCAGTCAGTTTCTCCTCCTGCCGCTGTGCCAACATTTCATGGCGTTTATAATCCCGGATATTCTGCTGCATGGCCTCGATATCAGGCTTCTCCGGTATGTCGCAGATGTTCTCGGTAATGAATTTCTGGATATCCACGATAGGGCGGAAGGATACCGCCTTTTTCATCATTCGAAGGACCTGCTCATTGTGCACATTCCATCTTGACAGCATATTCCTGCGATATTCCTTCTGCGTGTCATAGATCTCCGCCTTAACGTAATTCTGCTTCAAAAAACGGCGCAGCGCAGGAATCTCCATAGCCTCTCCATTTTCAACAAAGCCGTTCTCAGGCAGCGTTCCCACACAAATGAAAAAGCGTTCCTGCCTGCTTCCGTCACTGCGGCAATCAAAAACAACGCCCGTGACAAAACTGCTGCCCACTACGTCATCTTGGAACTCACAAGCAATGTAGCTGGAGAAATCTTTTCCCCGGCGGGAATACGGGTTATTTTCATCCATATCTGCCCGCAAATAACCGTCCAGCGTGCGCTGAGACTTTTCATTGGCAGCCTGATTAAAGTTGCGGGCATTTGTTTCTCCCAATAGAACGATTTGAAGGGCATCAATTACCGTGGATTTTCCCGCACCGTTTTTTCCAGTCAAGAAATTAATATCACCTACCTCGATGATCTCTTTGCTGAAATACAGCCAATTAATCAGCAGGATCTTCTTCAGTTTCTTCATCGGTATCGCCCTCCTTCCGTAGCACAGACACAACATCGTTCAGCTTTTCACTGGAGACTGCAGCCAACACGGTCGGTAATATGGAAAATTTACAACCGCTCTGATTGAACTTTCCCTCAATCCGCTGAATAATCGAGTGATTTTCCAGCAATGTCAACGCACGCTTCACTTCGTCCATATTGGGCTTTGCTGGAAGGATTGCGTAATCCGTGACGACCTTTTCTAAAACATCACGCACGGTACAAACGGCATCCTGCTCCAGACCGAGTTGTTCCTGATTTTCTTCATAAATCATGCGTAGGGCAAGGAGAATGGCCGTTTCTTTTTTGTTCAGGTTGCAGCGGTTCGCTTCGTCCGTATTGATCACATAGAAATAGCCGTTTAAATCATCTTTGCGCAGATCCCAATCCAGCAGACTAAGATATTCTTGCACCGCTTCGTAATGCAGAGATAAAAACGTATAATCCGGGTTATTCACCCTTCCTTTGCCCGGCCGAAACAGTGTTCGCACAATATAAGTCCGGCTAAGAAGCTGGTTGCAAACGGACTTGAACTGTTCTAATTCCTTGGAGGTCGCACTACGAATGAAGTCAAAATCCATTTTTCTTCTCCTTCCGTCGAATCTGCATCTGAGGGATGGAATAGCCATTTTCATGAAACGAGCCGCCCAGCTCTTTGATCTGATAGCCTGCGGCAGAATCTCCGCTGGTCAATACAGCCAGCAAACTCATGATGTAGGATTTATCATCCTTAATGTTTAAATCTTTGGAGTAGCGAACATCTGCATCCCCCAACCATCCCTGCACATAGGCGGCAATGGCCGCGCGGCCATATTCGGAACGCAGCAGCTGTGCGGCCTGCGCGGCCGCATCTGCATCGGAAGCCGTTTCCTGAATAAGAACCGTGGCAGCTCTTGTCCGTTTTTCGGGGCGCTTTCGATACCACAAGCTTTTTTCAGAAAGGAATGACTGCTCATAAAGCTGAAATACCGGTTGTATCCGGTCTACTAAATCACCGGCGCGTCGATTGCGCGACAATGCCGTGAGCAGTACATTCAAGTTTCCCCGAACATTTTGATCGCGATTTGTCAGGTTTTCTACCTTTTGCGTTGCTGCTCTCGTATAGCGGCGAACCTGCGCATCTATTTCATCGAGATAGTCATGCTCTATATTGTCATATCGCTCGTCGATCCAGAAAATCTTTTGCAGCAGATCGGAACGGCAGTTTTCCACTGTATCTCCTCGTTTATCCTGCAAAGCTGCGTTCGCCATGGCAAGCAGCAGAGCATCATCCTCAGCCCAGCTTCTCAAAACAGATTGAATTGGAACGCGATACTTTGGGACGGAGTCCTTAATTTTCAACGGTCGTATGTATGCCTCAACTACTTTCTGTCCAAACTCGTTGAAGTGAGAGGCCAATACCTGATTGACGTCCTGCATATCTATCTGCATCTGAAAATAATGCTTCACATTGTGATAGACCATTTGCAACAAATTTATGAGAGCACTGGTGTTATCATAGGCACTGTAAATTGCGGCCATCTTATCGTAAACGCTTTCGCTCTCATTGGCGACCTTCAGAGCAGAGTAGGTACCAAACACATAGGAAAATCCGCGAGCAGGACGATCATCCCGGAGCTGGTGAAACAGCTCCAGCAGCCGGCTGCTGTAACTTGGGACGGTAATATACTCCTCAAAATCGTCACCCCGTTCCTTTTCAAACCAGCCTTTACCGCAGAGCTTCCGAATCAAAAAGCGTGCACGGCCGGAGATATCCCGCAGCTCATCCTCGTCAATATCTTCCCCTTCAAACGTAGCATCCGCCAGTTGCTGCTCCAATCTGCTGCGGAGCATAGAATACAGCGTGTCTTCGCGTATTTTAAGGTTTTCACGGTATGCGGTGTACAGCACATCCAGAGCATCTGCGTATAGTGCGCGGTTGGGCGAGGCCAAAGGTGAAAAAAGCTCACCAGGAACCGCTTCAAAAAACTTCATGAACCTTCCTCCTACAGGAGACGACAATTATGATTGGACGATTAATTTGGAATCAGGATAGGCCAGATATCGTATTCGATACGGGGACACTATATGGCGGGCTTCACTGTGGAGACTGCTTTGCATGTTGGCTGGATGGGCGCTGGCTCGATGTTCGCCTGGAATATATGAATGATTGGGTTCTGATCCACAACGGTCTTTTTGTTCCAGTTCGTTATGGCGTTCCTGTGCGAATTTAATCAGCCCACTACCAACTTATTTGTCTTCTTCAAGAACTTCGCCGGGATCGGGCGGTCCAGCTGCCAGGTGATGTTCATCGGTCTGCTGCCCGTATGCTTCACGTAGTTCGCCGTGCCCAGATAGGTGTACGCTTCTGCACCGCCGGTCACACGGTCCGCCTTAAACTCACGGACAAACAGCAGTACCTTGCTGCCGCGTTCCTTGTGGTGGATATAGCGCTGACCGGTGGACGAATTCTCCGCCGTGGTGCTCTGGCTCTGCCAATGAAACAAGCTCTCATTGATGGAATAATCGTTGTACATGGTGGTTGGCGAATAGTCCTTGTCCGCCTTGTTCAGCGTCACAAAGAACACATCGATGTTTTTCTCCGGCAGCCACTTCACGCCCTCACGCACGGTTGCCGGTTTCATAAAGTCCATCGCCACCAACAGTTGATCGCGGGTATAGGTGCAGTGCAGATCCAACGGGCAGTCGAAGCCCAGTTCCACCGGCTCGTCGATAAAGTCGATCTGCTCGAAGCGATAACGCAGCAGCTCCAAGAGTTCACCGAGCAGAACTGTGCTGTCAGACAGGGCATAGAGGTTACTAAGCACCTCTTCGTCGTCCCAGTCCTCCACCACCTTGCCCCAGACGGTGACATAGAACATCTGCATCATCCGCTTTTCCGCATCCGGAAGCGCTGCAAAATCAAGATTATCCAAACGCGGAAGGACGTCCAGCAGGAACGAAATCCAGCGGCGGGAGTCGATTACAGCAAGCTTTGCAAACGCTTTGGTCAGGATGTCCTCCAGCGGCTCCGAAAAGTCCTCGATGGCATCCGCTCTGGCGCAAATGCGAGAGAAGGAGGAAAACTTGTAGATCGCCCGCGGATCAAGATGGTAGTAATCCAAGAAGTTTTTGAGCGTCAGTTCCAGCCCACTGTCCTCCGTGAAGGAGGCTGCGCGAGCCACCAACCCAGCCGTATTGCCATAGGTCGCGCGGATATTCTCCAAAATGTATTTGGCTGCCTTCTTCTCCAACTGGATATAGCAGCCCTTGGGGACGGACACAAAACCATCTTTAATTTCACGACTCACGCTGCGGGTGGTATTCGACAGCAGCGCCGCAAACTTATCTTCAAAATTGTATTTTCTATTCGCCTGACCGATGAAGTCCAGCACGGTCAGGCATTCCTTGTCCTCGGATAGACGCAGACCGCGTCCCAGCTGCTGCAAGAAAACCGTCAACGACTCCGTGGGTCGCAGGAACAGAACAGTATTAACTTCCGGAATATCCACGCCCTCGTTGTAGATGTCCACGACGAAGATAAACCGCACATCGCCGGACACCAAGCGCCGCTTGGCCGCCGCTCTTTCCTCGTCCGAAGATTGCCCGGTGAGGCACATGGACGGGATGTTGTGGTCGTTGAAATAACGGCACATAAATTCCGCGTGATCGACCGTCACGCAGAAGCCGAGGCCCTTCACCTCGTCAATGTCCGTCACATATTTCAGCAGTGCCGTCACCACATGGTCGGCGCGGCGGTTGGCAACCGCCCCGCTGAACGTGTAGATGTGCTCCAGCTCGCTCTTTTGGTAGCCACCGGCAGACCATTTGAGCGCATCCAGATCCACCGTATCGGTAACGCCAAAATACTGAAATGGGCACAGGAGCTTCCGATCAATGGCTTCCGGCAGACGGATCTCCGCTGCAATGCGGTTATGGAAGTAGGGCAGGATACTCTTGCCGTCCATACGCTCCGGAGTAGCGGTCAAGCCCAGCAGGATGCGCGGCTGGTAGTAGGACAAGAGCTTCTGGTAGGTCGGCGCGGCGGCATGGTGGAATTCGTCCACGATGATGTAATCGTAAAAATCGGGACTTGTCTTTTCCGTGAAGCTCTGCGAGTTGAAGGTCTGGATGGACAGAAACAGGTTGTCGATGCCCTCCGGCTTATAGTTACCCACAAACAGCTCACCAAAGTTTGCATCCTTGAGCACGGCGCGGAAGGTGTACAAGCTCTGCTTGAGAATTTCCTCCCGGTGCGCCACAAACAGCAGGCGGCAAGGTCTATCCGGATTCTGCTTGCGGAAGCGCTTGTAGTCCAAGGCAGAGATGACCGTCTTGCCGGTACCGGTGGCCGCCACCACCAGATTGCGCGTATAGCCACGAACAGTGCGCTCTGCCTCCAGCTTGTCCAAAATCTCCTGCTGGTAGGAATAGGGGTTGATGTCCATGGTGTAGACGTCAGCATTGTTGGTGTCGAAATATTTTTCCGCCTTCAATGCCCGTACCAAGCGCTCTTTCTGATCCTCCGCGTAGTATTCAAATTCGCGGTCATTCCAGTAATACTCAAAGGTAGCGGCGATCTTGTCGATGGTTTCGGGTAGGTCGCGCCGCGTTACTTTTGTGTTCCATTCGAGGCCGCTGGTCAGTGCCGCATTGGACAGGTTGGACGAGCCAACATAAGCCGTCGTGAAGCCGGTTTCGCGGTAAAAGATATATGCCTTGGCGTGGAGCCGGGTCGTCTTGGTGTTGTAGCTGACCTTGATGTGCGTATTGGGCAGCTTTCGAAGCTCCTCAATGGCCTTCACATCTGTTGCGCCCATATAGGAGGTGGTGATGATGCGGAGCTCGCCGCCGCTGTGCGTAAACTCCCGCAGCTCGTCCATGATGAGCCGCAGACCGCTCCATTTGATGAAGGACACCAGCATATCGATCCGATCGGCCGAGACGATTTCCTTTTTGAGCTCTGTAAACATCTGCGGCTCATGCACAGCCCCGGTGAAAAGGGAGCTTTGTGCGATGGAGGTTTCCGGGCGCTCTATGTCCGCCGCCGTTTTTCCCACTGCCAGCCGCGGGTCGGTCTCCCGTAAAAGCGCAAGAAGCTGCTCTGCCCGCCGGTCAACGCCAAGCGCGGCAAAGTCAGCTTCTTGCGTCGTATTTTGAATGAGCTCAACGATCTGGTTGGTCAGCCCGATCTGGGCAGAAATATCCCCGCCGTTGTCCAGCACGTTATCCAAGCCCTTTTGAACCACATCTGCCAGATACTGCGCCAGCACCTTGGAGGCTTCCGCCTTGTCAATGGGCGCAACAGACTTGCGTGCCTCCGGAATCTCCGCAAGCTCGCCCGTCAAGGCGTTGTTGATGACTTGTTCGTATAGGCCGGGATGTAACATAGAGTTTTCTCCTCGTTGAAAAAACTTTTCCTCTTCATGTACAGTACATTTATCTATTGCAGAGCAAAGCATCCCCATCAAGCAAGTGGTTAGGCTTTGCTTGCAGAGGGTCGCATAGTAGCATCAATAATAAAATAAGATATTTTTCTTTTTATCTCTTTGTCCAACTCGTTGTAGAAGGCAATAAAATGTTCTAATGCCTTAGGATGTCCATTATCGATAATCAAATAAATTGCCTGTTTAGTTTTCTCTTGTTTCATGTATATTGGAAGTTGAATTTCAATTCCGTGTCGTAATTGAGGATTTGAAGTCAGTTTTGTTTCGACAATGACTTTATCAGTTGCTCCCCTCGATAATTTAAAATCGACAGGACCTCTCCCGTTGTTTCCTTCTTTTGTAAGATCAATGTTATTCGCGTCACAATATGAATCGGCAATACCATAAAAAAGTAACTGCGCCGCTGATTCATGTTTGGGCGTTCCATTTGAATTATAAAGAAGCTTAGAAAGTCCGTTGTCTTCGACTAAAGTCTTGAATTGATTACAGATCGTTTTTGCTATAGTTAGGACGTCATCACTGGTTTCCAGTGGTACTTGTGAGAGAGATAGTGGATATTTTTCGGTATACTCTCTTGCAGCAGAAAGCCACACGTATTCGCCAGCTGGATCTTCAGAAAAATCATACACCCTTTTAGGAGTTGCTTTATAAGCAGCTATAAGAGCGGTTCGAAAGCTCGTACTGTTACGCATCAAAGTAAGGATTTGAGACTTATGAAGTTTTGTTTTCTTTCCCAAATCAAAGTAACTGTTGATTTCCTCCCGAACTCGCTCATTCTCTTGGCAAATCCAGTCAATATCATCAAAAGTATCCGCTATAGGTAATGGACTAAGGATAGCAGAAGGTAAGAGCAGAAGCGGTTTGTTGTTGTAAGGATTTCTACACGTTTTATATATTTTGTGTCCGAAACTAACCGAAAGCGAATCGACTCCAGCAAATTCAGTCACGCGCTGTGTATATTTTAGCATATCCTCACGGAGAATAAATGTTATTAGATCGCTTACGCGATCGCAGCCAATTCCTTCTTGAAATACTCCTAACAATTCAAACAATACCGGATCCGTATCTCCTTCAGTCATAAGATCTTGTATAGTGTTCAAAATCGTTTTTCTAAGTACTGAGCCGATTGCGTTTCCACCGGTTCCGTTTTGAGAGTATCCAAAACATGTACCAGACAGTTCCGTAAACGTTAACATCCTCTCTGCACGTTTTCTATACATATCAGTTTGGCTTTTGGAATGTCTGAGTAATGTTATAATGTCAGAAAAGTACTTTTCAACCTTTTTGCGTGCATCCAGAAACTCAGGTTCAGTGCATAACTCCAAAAGTGCAGGGTCTATGAAAACTCTGGTGTCAATATCAAGAATGACATCAAATACGCCAGTTATTTCAAGGACTTCTTTAGAGATATTGAATTGTTCTGAAAATGTAATTGGCATACAGTATCCCCCCCGGTATATATCGGTAAAGGCAATTTAATTATGATCCGGTACAATCTCCACAATATCCTCAATTCTACAATCCAGTGCCGCACAAATCTTCACGAGTATCTCCGTGGTAACATGTCCGTTCCGTCCCATCTTGGTAACTGATGCTGGGCTGATACCCGCCCTTTCACATAGGTCTTTTTTCTTCATGTCCTTATCGATGAGTAGCTTCCAGAGTTTTTTATAACTCACAGACATAAATATCTCCTCCGTACCGATATACGAAAAATGCTCTGCCGCTTGGCAGAGCATTCGGTCTATTGCAGCCATACTGCCAAGGCCTATTCCAACACTTGACAGCGTTGTTTTTTATGATAGCACATTCGGGCAGAGAAAGCAAGAAAATGATAAATTCGCACGAATTCTGACCCTGTTGGATTTCTTTTCGAGCTGCAAAAGAAACGGTTGAACTTCCGGGCAGTCAGAGCTACAATGCCAACACCTCATCGCGAGGACAAACTGATTGGAGGTCAAATGATGAATTATGAAGCAAGCCCGTTTCAGGACTACGAATCGATCACCATTGATGAGCTGAAGGATCAAGCCAACAGCCTATTGAATCTGGTAACGGATGAGCAGCGACCACTGCGCGTATGCATGAATAATGGCAAGGAGTTTCTGCTGTTCCCTCAGGACCTGCTCGCACCAATCTGTGACTCTGACTTTCGCTTGATCCTGCTGTCGGCAATGCGGTATGCGATGGGCAGAAACACATGTATGCCCGCAGTAGTTTCCGATTATATTAAGCGCCACATTCGGTTTCTGGACGATAAGTTTCTTGCGTTGGCTGCCGATGATATTCGGCGGCACCTCGAAGACTACGCAGAGCATGAGCCGAACCCGAATCTTTGGCAAGGCCTTTTTGATGCACTCGAAGCAGAGCAGAGAGCGCATGCCACTCGTCAGGCAAGGAAGATTCGGTCTTGTCCGCCCTGCGGAAAGTCCTCGCTTTGAGTGCCAATCGAAAAATATTCATGATAAAATTACGACGAAAGTCAACAGTGTTTTCCTCGCAGGGCGCAGATACTTTCCCTTACTTCGGTGCGCATTCCCTTAAAATATCGCCCGAATTACGGGAATGCAATGGCTGTTACTGGTGTTCCTTGTCTGTGACATCACACACTTCGCGTTGCTACCTCCCAGAAAACCACTTGCACACCCCCACCATTAGAGTTACAATTCAGGTAATCCAAAACGATTCCCGCTGAGGGCAGGCGAAAGTTCACCGAAAGGAGCAACTAACATGGATAAAGAGCGTATGGCAGAGTTAGCGGAAATCGAAGCCCATGGTGCCGAGAACGGCTGGGTTGCCCCGATGACAGAGGAGGACAGAGCGTTCTTCGCATATTTTCGTTCTGTGTTTAAGCGCTATAATATTTCGCCCTCAAAGGCAACACGGCTGGAATATGATTTTGTGACACGAATTGCGGAGAGTGAGTTCTATCTCCAGAAGGCAAATGCGTGATGCTATTCTTTGTCTATAGCGCCGCAGCTTCTGAGCCGCCACCCCCGCAGAAACCACTTGCATAACACCCTGCTCAGAGTTACAATGCAGCCAACAGCAACGAGAAACGCTTCCCGTCCGGCATCGGTGAATCTTCACCGGAAACCGGGCGGGAAGCGTTTTTGACCACATAGATTACCACAGACGGCTCTGGAGCACTTGGAAACAGTGGAGATAAGAGCGCCAAAAAGTAAATGAAACAAATAGAAAACGACTAAAAACCGCTATAAACGAGCAAAAAAGTGTTCCCCATAGGTTTGGGAGCAGGATGCCGCAGATTCAAATCCTGTCACTCCGACCATGCGGAGTATCATTAAAGGATCTGAAAAGGTCTGCTGATGATACTCCGCATTTTTTATTTCCAAGTTTATATAGCGATC
>NZ_JBNPLQ010000037.1:0-22881 GCF_050313575.1 Candidatus Pseudoscillospira sp. SGI.172
TTGTTGTTTGTCCGCTGACTTTTTACCGCCAGCGAACGAGTCGCACTCTCCCAAAACGGATCGTTGTTGGAGGCATTTTTAGGAGTGGTGTTTTTGATGAGATTGTTCACCAGCTTCATGGCGTCCTTATCGTCCTTCAGGTAGGGAAACGGGTTGAAGGCATCGGAGTGGTCTGTGTCAATCAGGTCAAATACCTTGATGACATAGCCCTTTTCGATGAGCAGCGGGGCCACGGCCCGCATCGTCTCCCCTTTCGGGTCAGTGACCAGAAAACTGCAATTTGCCTGCATGAGGTTGGGCTTGCAGAAGAAGCGGGTCTTGCCCGCGCCGGAGCCGCCAATGACGATTTGCAGGAGATTGCGGCGGTGGACCTTTCCATTGAGGCCCATACGGACATTCTGCGTGAGGATGGTGTTCTGGAAGGGGTCCTTGTCCCGATACTTGGCATTGAGCTGCTTGGGACTGCCCCACTTAGCGGAACCATGCTCCTCGCCGGGCCTCCTGTTCTCTCGGGTGGAGCAGTAGAGCACTACGGCGAAGCCGTACACCAGCAGGGCCCCTAACATGAATTTCGGGGTATGGGGCGCCCAACGAATGGAAAAGGGATGCTCCAGCAGCTCATCAAAACGGCCCATCAGGTCGAATACCGTCATACCGTCCTCATAGCCGGAGGCCAACAGAGCCGCCAGCCAGAGCACAGGCAGGGTAAGGAATCCCCACAGGAGCGGACTGACAGCATTGCTTTTGTGCATAGCGCCGCCCCCTTACCGCTCCGGTGCAGAGGGCCGCTTTCGTGCAGCCGGGGGCCGCTCCTGGTCCCGCACGCCAAAGGCGCGAAAGACAGCCGCCCGGTTTTCCGCGCACTCTTCCGCTGTGGCTCCGCCCTGGGTGATCTTTGCCGAGGCCAGGTTCCGAATGTCCCCGGCCTGGATACGTCTATAGGTACAGCTGTCCAGAGCTGCATGGGAGAAGTCGATCTCTTCCATCATGCAGTCTACGGTCAGGCAGGACTTCAAGCTCGCCGCCAAAAAGCTGTCCTTCCGAAGGGTGCAGTCCCTGAAATGGGTATTGGCAAACGTCGTCCCCAAAAAAGTCGTGTCCTGGATATCACAGGAATGGAACTCACAGCCGTATAGGCAGCTGTGCAGGAACATCGCGCCGTGGACCCGGCTGGCAACAAAGGAACAGTTTTGAAAGGTACTGCAAGAGCAGTCCTCCCCGTCCGGCATACAGTAAAGGTCCACCCCGTCAAAAAACGAGTGTCGAAAAAAGCCGTAGGGGAAACCGCTCTGTGCCGCCCGGTCGAAGGTCTCCTGGTCGATGACCTTGGCCCGGTCCGACCGTTCCGGCAGGCAGTATTTATAGGTGCTCTTGAAGCTGTGCGGCAGCTGGTAGGGACGGCCCAGCAGCGACTTCTGCCGCTGAAACGCCTGGAGCATTTGTCGGACCGCCGCCACCCTTCCCGCATAGGCTCCGCTGTCCGCCTTGGCCGCCCAGTCCAGCAGGGGCTCCAGGGGCATATCGTTCCGGCCTTGGATATAGTCGTTCACATTCCGCACACGGCGGGCCCGGTTGTTCCCGTTATATTGGATGGGATCAATGTCCTCCAGGATGTCAGCGATTTTCTTGCTGATCTCATAGCCGCTGGAGACAGCCTGATAGTCTGGCATAGTTCCTCCTTCAAAACGGAAGAGCCGAAACGTCCCTCAAATTGAGGGACGTTTCGGCTCTCTGAAAATGGATGCTCAATAGCCCGTGCGGGGCAGGGGCTCCGTCTTGCCGTACACAGTCGTTACCCAGTGGGTCACGGCCTGTACCCACTGGCCGTTATAGACGCCGCCCACGTCGGCCACATTGACAAAGGAACTGCCTGCGGCCAGGCCATTGACTGCGGTACAATAGAGAACAGGGGCCTCCACCTGGGCGAAACCAGCCGGCGCCTGCCCAAACACAAACATGATCTCGGTCACACGCTCATTGGCGGCAAGGCCCAGGGCCGCAGGGGATGCGGTCAGGGTGTAGGTCTGGCTGGTACTCAGGTTATCCGCCAGTGTGCGGTAGCTGCCGGTGTTGTTCACCTTGTAGACGACCTTATACACGCCGGGGAAATTGTAGCTTCCGGTGATAACACAGTCCAGCGTCACGGCGGCGGGCAGGGTGTCCCTCCAGTAGAAACTGTCCAGCCGGACATTGGAGGTATTGGCAATGCCGGAGAAGGTGTAGCGCACTGGCTGACCAGAAACGATTTCCTTCGGGCCAGTTTTGGTAATGGATACGCCGGTGGTCAGGCTCTTGTTGGTCACTTCAAAGCGGACGATCTGGCCCTCATGCTCCAGATAGGCGGTGAGCTCCGTCTCATTTACGCCATAGTGGTCTGGGGCCTTGACCTCCCGGATGGTGTAGCGGGACAGCGGGAGCTGCTTGGATACCGCAAGGCCCCGGCTGTCGCTCCGAATGGTGTCCACCAGATTGCCTGCTCTGTCGTAAATCTCAAAGATAGCCCCCTCCAGCAGCGTCCCGGCGGGCAGGCCGGTGGTGGGGTTGTAGTCGGCGGACTTCTTGACGATCTGGATTTGTCCCGTGATGGGGATGTTCTCCCAGGTGATCTCGGTGGTCCGGCCGCTCTTGACGTAGACCGTTTTCAGCTCTGTATCCGGCACATATCCCTCGTTTTCCAGCTCCCGCAGGTAGTAGCGGCCGCTCTCCGTGAGGTCGTCGATATAGACATAGCCTCTGTTGTCGCTGGTGTACTGGCCGATGGGGTTCTTACCGCTGTCATAGAGCAGGAAGGTCACGCCAGGGATTCCGTGGCCGTCCGGGTCCACCTTATGGATGATGATGCCGGAGAACGCCTTGTTGGTCACGGTCTTGCGGGTGGTCTTGCCTTCCTTGACGGTAAAATAGATGGGCGTATCGTCCAGCCTGAATCCATCCGCGGCCTCGGTCTCCACGGCGTAGTAATCGCCGCTCTCCAGAGGGAGGTACACCGTTCCATTCCGCCCGGTGGTCACGGTGTCCACCAGGGCGTCATCCGATACCCGCCGAATCTCAAAGGTGGTGTTGGGGATGCGCTCTGTCCTGTCCGCCTCATTGACTTTGATGAGCTCCACGCCGCCCACCGGCGCATTGTAGAACCAGAGTTCCTGTGTATCATCCGGGTCAACTACCACGGTCTGGCTCTGTGTGTCCGGGTCGATGGTGTATCCGGGGATGCTCTTTACTTCGGTCACGACTACCGTGCCGGTGATGCCGGAGAGGACGATCTGGCCCTCCGCGTCGGTCCAGTACAGACCATTAGAGGACAGCTTGCCGCTCTCGTCCGGCAGGTAGGAGCCGTCCGCGTAGGTGATCTTGAACTGCACCCCCTCCAGCGGGGTCTTATCCTTACTGGACAGCTTATGGATAATAAGATTTCCCAGGGGGTGATTGCGGAACTCCACTGTGACGGTCTGCCCCTCCTTGACTTGGACGGTCTGGGGCGTATCGTCCAGCAGATAGCCCGGCTTGGCGCGGGTCTCCCTGATGACCAGGGTAGTCCCAGGCTCCACCCCTTCCACCAGGAAGGTGCCGGTGGAGTCCGTCACAAACTTACCGTTGGAGTTGCCTACCACGGAGCCGTCTGATTTTGTCACCAG
Organism: Candidatus Pseudoscillospira sp. SGI.172; assembly: GCF_050313575.1. Taxonomy (NCBI): domain Bacteria; kingdom Bacillati; phylum Bacillota; class Clostridia; genus Candidatus Pseudoscillospira; species Candidatus Pseudoscillospira sp. SGI.172. The sequence continues at coordinate 3,636 of NZ_JBNPLQ010000037.1, forward strand.
GAACTCCACATCAGAGAGCGGCGTGTTGTCCACTGCCGATACCTTCTTGACCAGGACGGCCCCCTTGGGGGCGTTGGAGAAATAGAGGGTCACAATGTCCTGGTCCTTGCCGGAAATATAGAAGGTCTGGGGAGCGGCGTCAATGACGTGGCCGCTGTCGCTCTCCAACTCCTCGCAGATGTAGTAGCCCTTCCTGAGCCCCGTAACGATAAAGGAGCCGTTGGCCGAAGTCGTATAAGTGCCTACCACGGTGCCGCCGCTGCCGCTGACCTCGCCGCCCAGGTATTTCAGCTGGAACCGAGCACCGGAGATGGCTTCCCCGGTCACGCTGTCCTGCTTGTAGACCACCAGGGCCGACATGGGGATATTGGAGATGGTGACGGTCTTATTTTCGCCGCTCTTGACGTAGACCTCCGTAACCGGGTCCTCCGGGAGTTGGTAGCCGGGGGCCGGCTTGGTCTCTTTGATGGTCAACCAGCCGTCCTCGATGCCCTCCAGGATGATCTGGCCCGCCTCATCCGTCTGGGAGGTGCCCAGGTCCCGCTGCTCCCCAGTTTCCGTCTTGTTGCTGGACCAGGTGATATGGAACTCGGCGTACTGGATGGGGTCATGGGTGACGGAGTTTTCCTTCTGGATGGTGACGGTGGGCCGCTTGTGGTTTTCAAAATACACATCCCGGTCCCGATTGGGGTAGAGCGTGACCAGCTGGGGGTCGGCGTCCGGGAGATAGGGGGACGGCACCGACTTTTCCGAAACCTCGTAGACGCCGGGCAGCAGGTTCTCCACCGTGGCGGAGCCGTCCGGTCCGGTGGTCACTTCTGCCACACTATGGCCGTCCGCCCCCTTGACCAGGAACACCGTGCCGGGGACCGGCGCGCCTGTGTCGGCGTCGCTCTTGTGGATGGTCAGGTTGGGGCGCTTGTCATTTTGCAGGCAGATGGTGGCGTCCTTGCCGGGGAACAGCTCCACATGGTACTCCGTGGGGTCCAGGATATGGTCCGATACGGTGGACACCTCCTGCAAGGAGTACACCCCAGGCTCCAGGCCCTCCCAGCAGATAGAGCCGTCCGGCCCTGTGGTGCGGTCCAGATACCGGGAGCCGTCCTCGATCTTCGCCAGCCGGTAGGTGACGCCGCCCAGGGGTGTACCGTCCGCACTCTCCTTATACAGATGGAGACTGGGCAGCTTGGAATTGGTGAACACGAACTGCGCCTGCTCATTCCCGTCCAGGTGGATGATGCGCTGGGCGTCGTCCACCACATAGCCGGGGCACTCCAGCTCCGTCACCACATAAGCGCCCACGGGGAGCTTGGACAGGTCGATGGTCCCTTCCTCGGAAGTGGTGTACTCTTCCGGCCCCCAGGAGCCGTCCACCGCCTCGATGCGGAAGCGGGCATTGGCGATGGGCTTACTCAAATCGGAGCTGTCCACCTTGATGAGGTGGATACCAGGCAGGCGGTCATTGAAGAAAACCAGCTCCTTGATACCGTCTCCGGCCTTTAGCTCCACTTCCTGGGGGGTGGTATCCAGCACATGGCCGTCCCCGCCGGTGTCCCGTTCCTCCACGCGGTAGGTGCCGGGTTCACAGTCTGTCAGCAGGATCTCACCGAACTGGTCCGTTTGGAAGATGCCCAGGCTCTCGGCGTCCCGGAATATCTCAAAGGAAACGCCGGGCATGAGCTCCATGCTGCCGCGCTCATATTTGATGATCCGCAAGCCGGGCAGTTCCTTGTTGATGAAGGTGGCGGTGGATTCCTCACCGGACACTACGGCTACGGTCTGTACTGTGTCTGTATCCGCCACCCAGCCGTCAATGCCCGCCAGCTCCCGGACTTCCCAGCCGCCGGGGGCCAGCTTGTCAAAGACGATGACGCCGTTTCTGGTCTGACCAGTCCGGGTCTCGCCGGTCTCGATGTGCTTGATCTGGATGGTGACGCCGGAGAGGGTGTCGCCAGTGTCGCTCCGCTTCTCCACCCGCAGGGAGCCGTAGGGTGCGTTCCAGAACGTCAGAGTGGCGGTCTTGTTATACTCCACATCGGCGTGCTGGGTGGTCTCCTCCGGCAGCAGGTGATACCGGGGCGGGATCTCCTCCGTCACGGTATAGTGGCCCTCCAGGGTGAGGGGGATGGTCACGGTCCCGTCCGGGCCGGTGGAGTAGGAGCCGACTTTCTTTCCCTCCGGGTCGTACACAGAGAACACGGCCCCTTCCAGGGGAAGCTCGGTCCCTTCCTCCAGCTTCACGATTTTCAGCGCGGTTTCATCCGGGGTTGTGGTCCCGCCGGACGAATAGCTGCTGACGGCGGCTACATCCAGCTGTATCTTGTTGTCCAGGTCACAAATATAATTTTGCAGGTTGCCGTACTGCTCCTTTTCCTGGCACACGGCGTACATGGCGGCGTACTGGGCCACAGGTGCGGAGAGGGAGAGCTGGACATTGCCGGACTGGCCCTCCACGCTGTCGGCGGGATAGAGCACCTTGAAGATCCCGGCATAGCCGTCCGAGGTAGGTTTTGTGGTGACGGCGGTGATCTCGTTGTTGTTGGCATCCACAATTTTCGTGCCCTCCGGCACACTGTCCGGGTCGGAGAACACCACGGATACATCGTAGTTATATACCCAGGTCTCGCTCCAGATGGTAAAGACCTGCTGTTTGTACTCCTGGCCGCCGATGGTCACGGGGTAGGCCGTGGACTTGTCCGCTGTGACGGTCATCCGTGGAGTGAGCATATAGTTGTAGGTGGTGCCCCGCTTGTAGATGTCCTTGGCGGCGGCCAGGATGCGGTTGCCTCTGTCCAGTTCATCGCCGCTCAGGCCGGGGGCCACCTTCAGGTTGGAAATATCCCAGCTGGGGATCAGGTAGCACCACAACGCCATTTTGGTGGCGTAAAACGCCTGATATTTGTTCTCCAGTCCCAGCTCTCCCAGGCTGCGGTGGGGGTAGCCGTTGGAGATGATGCCCACCACCTTGGGGTCGCTGGCCTTTTCCTCAGCCAGGTACTTGATGCTCTCGCCGGGGCCGACGGTCTGGGGCACGCCGTACTGATTCGGGTTGACACAGTACGCAGGAGATTCCTTGGTGCTCCCATCATTGGATTCGTATAAAAAGTAGGTGTATTTCTGCTTTTTGACCGCGCCGTTGATGGCGAGGTAGCCCAGCTCATAGTCACCGTTATAGATGTCCACTTCGCCCAAGGCATCCTCCTCAGAGCTGGCCGCAAAGGCCGCCGTGGGCAGTATTCCAAGGGTCAGGATGCAGGCCAAAAACATAGATAGCAGTTTTCTCATATTGCCTCCTTCTGTAAAATGGATAGGTCAAATCAAACAGCTAAAAAGAAACGTATCGAAAGTTCCCTCAAATTGAGGGAACTTTTAATACCTCAGACCTCCACAGCCTGGACCATCCAGCGGTATGCCCTCTGGTTGCGGACACAGGTGTAGAGTGTGATTCGGTTGTCGCTGGTGGAAGCGGTGCCGCTGGTATCGGTCTCCAGCACCTTTTCTACCGATACCACCTCATAGGTGCGCGTCCCCAGTTTGGTGGTCCAGGTGATGGTATCGCCGTATTCCAGAGTATGCAGGTCTCCAAAGTCATCCCGAACGCCCCGGTTGTGCCCGGCGATACAAACATTTCCATCCCAAATGCTGGTGCTCGGAAAATGGCCCGCACCTTTTGCAAGGGTGCTGCTGCCGGTCCCCTGGTACACCTTGACGGTCAGGCCGATGGCCGGGATCTTGAGCGTCCCCAGGTGTCCCCCGGAGTAGTAGAGGTCGCTGGTGACGGTGGTAAACGCCGGACCGCTCCAGCCGCCGCTGTCCACGGTCGGATAGGTAACGCTCCCTGTCTGGGACACCAGGCCGCCGCCCTCCAACGCTCCGGGGACCAGGTTGGGGGTCAGGGCTGTGCCGGAGCCGGGGAGATAACTGGTAGGCGTACCAAAGCCGGGCGGGATCAGGGCGGTATTTTTGCCTCGGTCCACATTGGGATCTTCCCATTCATAAATGGTGTCATCGCTGGTGGGAGCCCCAAAAAGATAATCCTCTGGGGCGTCTATGGTGTACTCCAGGGCGCTGGCCGGAGTAACGCAGATGGCGGCCAACATGAGGGCAGCCACACAAAGGGGTTTCAGCTTCATTTGTTAAACTCCTCCCATTCTTTTTTGGATTTGTATTTTTGGAACAGGAAACGGCCCAGGAACACCAGACCGACAGCCCCCGCCCCAGCAGGCAGGATCAGGAGCCAGCGCCAATCAAAGCCGTCGGCCTGGTCCGCCTGTGAAAGGGCAGTCTCATCCGCCGTTTCCTCTGCCGGGCCAAAGACTGCGGTATAAAGCACTGTCTCATTGGTGGTCCTGGTCACTTCCCCGGTATAGTCCGCCGTAACGGTGTAGCCGGTGGCATATTGGCTGGAGGCAGTGCCGGTGTAGGTGGCCGCCGCATGATAAAAACCTCCGGCCTCCTGCCACTGAACGTCCGCCAGGGTGAGGGTGCGGCCACTATCCTCAATTGTCTTGGGCACCAGGGACACGTCCGCCTCGGACAGGTTGGGATAGCTGCGGGTGGCAGAAACATTCCGGGTGGAAGTGGCATAGCCGGATGCCTCCACCTGGATGCTGGCGGTATCCAGTGTGAGGACGCCGGTATAGCCGTCCTCTGTGGCGGCCTCGCAGGTGGCGGCCAGCAGGGGCATGATCTCCTCCATATCCTTGCTCTTGCTGTCCAGCGTCACGGTCTCGGTATGATACTTGCTGTCCGTCTCTGTCTGTTCCTCTCTGACCACATCCAGCAGCGTGTAAACGCGGCCGGACCGTTCAAAATCCTGGGTCGGAATGAGAGCCGGGTCATCTGCGGGAGACAGCGCGTAGGTCTTGCTGATGCGCGGTTCTTCCAGGTCCTCCGTCCTATACTCCTGTACCTCCACGGGATAAAGGGCGGCGGGCGCTGCCTCGGCGGCCCTGGCCGGACAGGTCATGGCACAGGCAGTCAGTACCGCCAGGAACAGGGGCGCGGCTCGTTTCTTCATGTGGGTCAACTCCTTTAATTAAAATAGCTCAGAAAGTTCCCTCAATTTGAGGGGACTTTCTGAGCTGGGGAAATTTTCTTGTTGGCCCTTCGGCCTACATCATCTATCGCTCCCTGGGGTCAGGCGGATGCCGCTGGTTGGGAGGGTGATCCTTCCGGCGGGGAGGAACCTTCATGGTAATCAGTTCATCTCCATTTGCACCGATCAGAAGTTCCGCATGGTGAAATTTCTTTTTGTAGACTCGCACTTGTTCTGGTGTTAAAGAGCAAAAGTTATCCGCCTCGAGACCGCAGAGAAAAAAGGTGCCGCAGATCCCGCCATATCCCCCCTCCACGCTCCGATTAAAGGGCAGGCCCAAAAGGAGAGCTTCTTCATTACAGACAAGGGCCACTGGTTCTTTATAGGGATAGATGGCCTGTATCAAGCCGCCCACTACCGCCTGCATTTCCCGAAGTCCATGGATCTCTTTTTCATAAGGGGCGCAGCCTGGCTCTACGATCAAGACATTCAAAACGTACTACTCCTTTTCTTGGAATCAAATTCGGGCAAAAGAAAAAGCCCCCTCAAATTGAGGGGACTTACAAATCAGCGTTCCGGGGCGTCGTTTCTGCGCTCCGGGAGTTTGATGCGGAACATCCGGCAGTAGTCCTTCTGGGCCTCCAGTTCACACTCACAAATAAGTTTGATAAAGGCGGCGTCGCTGGGCCGGGTATGGCGCTGGGCCTGCTGGAGCGCCGTGATATAGTCGTGGCGCAGGATGGGCGGGATGGAGACCACGCAGTAGCCCTTGTTCACCAGGATCAGGTTCATCAACAGCCGCGCAGTGCGGCCGTTCCCATCCTGGAAGGGGTGGATATCCACCAGCCGCCGGTGGGCGTAGGCGGCCAAAACCACCGGATGAAGCGCGTCCTTCTTCTGGTTCAGTTCCTCCACCAGCGCGGCCATCTGGCCGGGCACCTCTTCCGCTGTGGGCGGGACATACTCCGTGCCGGTGATGAACACCTGGCCCTCCCGGTAGCGTCCGGCGTGCTCCGGGTCAACGCCGCCGTAAAACAGCGCGTGCAGGCGGAGGATATCTTCCTCCCGGAATTGCAGGGGGCCGCCCCTGGCGGTCTCCAGCATATAGTCGTAGGCTCTGGCGTGGCCGGTGGCCTCATAGCAGTCCCGGATGGGCTTGCCGCCCACGGTGATGCCGTCCTCCAGCAGCACTTTGGTCTCAGATAAGGTGAGGGAATTGCCCTCCAGGGCGTTAGAGGTATAGGTCATGCCGATACGGAAATAGGCATCCAGCTCCTTCACCTCATCCGGGGTGAGGGGGCGGCGCTCCCGGATGACCTGGGCGTATGTGTCGATACGGTCTAACAGGGTATTGCCGCTCATGCAGCCACCTGCCTTTCAGAGAAATTTCTTGAGCATATTATATCATGGAGCGTGAAAACAGGCAACGGGAAACCAGGGGGACGAAATGCCCCTCAACTTGAGGGATATTTTGCTCCGACGCCCGGATGGGCGGCGGTCAGGGCGGCCTGCCGCTCTCCCGGTCTTGCGGAGAGGTCCCGGTGCTCCGCCCGCCTCCCCAGTCTGGCAAAAGCCGCCGTCAGGCGGCTTTTGGGGTGTCCCTCCCCTTGGAAACCAACCAATCTGTCAGACGGCCCCGGTCAAGGCCCGCCCAGTCCGCAGACTGGGCGGCTCGCGGGCGATCGTGCAAACGATCGTCCGGCCTTGACAGGGGACGGCGGACAGATTAGCCTCTGTCAAGGGGAGACGCCCCCAGCGGCAGTTTATCTCACAGGGCGGCGCTCGGCGGTGCGGCTCTTGCGCTTTTCTTTCTCAATATTCAAATCTATGGAGCGCCCGATCTGCCTGCTCATATCCTGTACTTTGTCCAGCACGCTTTTGCACTCATCCAGGGACATCCCCTCGAACCGCTCTGCCAGCCGCTCCAGATTAGGCTGCTTTGGCTCAATGCCGTACCGGCGGCAGAGGATATAAGAGACGCTTTGTGCGTCCAGCTCATACCGGGCCCAGCTGTAATCCGGGTTGTAGCCCTTGTCGTGATAGCGGGTCAGGGCCACTTCCGCGGCGATGGCGGCAAACGCCTCGGGGTCGGAGTAGTCGGGGTTGATGGCAAGCTCCCGTTTCTCCTCGTCGAAAAAAGCGGGGGTATCCAGGTCATGGTCCACGACCGGCTCCGCCTTGGAGTAATTCAGCAGGGTCTTGAGGGCGCTGGACATCTCCGCGCTGTCCTCCTGCAGGGTCCGCTGTTTCAGGTCCTTGCCCTGGGTCTGGCTCACATCGTAGGCGTCGGTCAGAGCGTATGACTTGGTACGGGCGTCACGGGCGAAGATCTTCACCCCGACTTCGCCTTCCACGACGCTCCGGCCCAGTGTTTGCCAGCGGTCACGGGTGCCGAACACGGTGGCCTCCTCCATCCCCGCCAGGACGATGGCCACATTTCCGGCGCTGTATGCCAGGTTGTTACCCTGCAAGGTCAGGTAGTGAAGGTACTGGGCCGGGTCGTTCACAATCAGTTCAATGCCGCAGTCCTGCATCTCTGTGGTGTTCTGACGGTCTGCCTGCTGCTGGTTTTTCCACTGGGAGTCGCTTTCCACTTTGGTTGCAATGATCTCTTCCAGATTTGCCATAAAAATTATCCTCCTTGTGATAAATTATCGGGCCTGTGTCTTGACGGGCCGGGTGCGCTGCGGCGCGGGGCGGCTCCGTTTCTGTTCTGCTTTATCCCGGCAGATATCCAGTTTTTCTTTCACACTGGGGCGGCTTTCAGGGGCCTCAGTAGTCTCCGTACTCCTCGTCTGCCTGGCTGTCGAGCCACTCCCGCGCTGTGGTGAAGAGCGTTCTGGTCGAACGCGGGGGGCGGCTTTTTTTGGCGCCTCCGCCTCCTGTTCCACTCCAGGAGCTGGATAGCCGCGCTGTTCCAGATAGCGGTTGACCAGGGGAACATAGTCCTCATTGGTCACAAGGTCTACGATACCGTTGTTGGAACGGGTGTCCTTGATAACGGCAAACAGGATCTTCTTCTGGGCATAGGCCCGAAAATCATCCAGGTCACTCTCTTTGATATAAAAGTTTTTCACCCCCCGGCCCGCCTGGAGCAGCTTCTTCATGTTGGTCTTGCCGTAGAGCTTTTTGTTGTCCCGTGCCAGCGCCAGCAGGAACACCGTCATATTCTTTCCACCTGCCGCCAGCAGTTTGATCGTGGCCTCTGTGATTTGGATACTCTCTTTTACCATCAGGTCAGCCACTTCGCCGCTGTTGTCCATCTTCTTCACCTCCCGGTTTTCAGATATTGGATGATTTCCAAAATAGAACAATACTGGACCTTTTGCAGATACCACCTGACCAGTAGCTTCCAGTGCCGCTCACGCTGGAGGACAGGCAGTTGGGAATATTGCTCCACATCACGGGCCGTTTCCAAATAGTCCAGCAATGTCACGGTCCCCCATGGCCGCCTGTCCACAAACTTTTCCACATGGAGAAACAGGGCAAGCACCGGCCACTCGTCCCGGTCCTGATAGGCCAGCCAGCACAGATTCTCATAGCTGCCCGGCTCATAGACGCGGGGCGGGTCAAAGAGCCAGCACTTTTCCCGCCTGGCAAGGAATAGATAGTCGGCCTGTCCGCCCCTCTGGAGCTTTAGCAGGTCCAGTTCCAGGTCACTTGCTTCAACGGGCTGATAGGCCGGGAGCAGGGACAGGATGGCGCTCAGGTCTGCCCGGATCAGCTTTTTCACAAAAATACCCCCCTTCCTGGTCTGGACTCGGTTTGTCCACCGCTGCCCGGACCGTTTGGATATCGCCTTCGATACGGACGCACAGCTTCCTTTCCCGCCGCAGCGTCCGCAGGTGCGCGGTGATCTGCCCGATCTCCGCTTGGACTTCCTCGTTCCCATCGCCCCGCCGCCTCTGCCGGTACAGCTCCCCGCGCCGCTCTGTGAGGGCGTCTATCTCCGCCTGAATAGCGTCATACTGCATGGACAGCTGGGCCGCCGTCTCGATGCGGTTCCGGCGGAGATACTGAAATTGCTCCTGATATCGGTCCAGCTTCCGCAGCTCTTCCCGCACGGAAAACGCCACCCGGTTTCCCGGACGGCGCTTGTGCCTGCTTCCCAGCAGATAGAGATATTTGAAATAGAGGGCTTGAAAGCCGGTGAGCTTTCGGGGGCGGTTTGGCATCCTGCCCCGCACCTGATACCGGCGGCCCGGCTCCAACAGGCGGAAACGCACCGCCGGGGAGCTGTACGGCTGTGCCGGGGCCTCGCCGGAGCGGACGGCGGCAAGCCGGGCCTGTATGTCTGCCTCCGTGTACCCCTCGCCCAGGCTGTCCAGGCGGAGATAGCCTTTTCCGCCTGGGGGCAGAACAGCGGTATGCTTGACCTTGGGGCCGCTTTTTACCTGATACCCCATCCGTTTCAGTCGGTCGAGGAAGGACTGATAGGTATAGGCTTGCCGGATGGCCTCGTCCACATCCTGACGGACCAGGCCCCGCACGGTGGGTCTGCCGCGCCGGTCCGCCTCCCACTCGGCCCGGCTCACCGGGGCCCCTTTCAGCGGGGCGGCGGGCTCGATGATGGACAGACCGTGCGCCCGGCAGATGGCGTCCGAGGTCCCCCGGATACCTGTGCCGTCCCCGCCGTAGTAGTCCTTCAGATGGTCCCGGTACATGACCCCGTCCACAAAGGATACGGAATTGAACACGATATGCGAATGGAGATGCGCCTTGTTCAGATGGGTGGAAACGATGGCCTCATAGCGGTCTCCTAAAAGGCGCTGGGCAAATTCCACACCCACGGCATGGGCTTGGTCCGGCGTCACCTCGCCGGGGGCAAAGGACTGGATGATGTGATAGCCTTTCCGTTTGCGTCCCTCCTTGCCCCATCGCCGCTTAGTGTCCAGCATATCCTGATACACTCGGTCACGGGAACAGTTGATGGCGGTCTCATAACAGGTGCGCTCCGTTTTGGCCCGGTCCAGGGCGTAGTCGATGGCGGCCTCCAGGGAGGTCTTTTCCGGGTCCTGGGTATAGCCCACACACTTGTCCAGCCGGTTATGGATGACTAGGATCTTGGTGTAGGCCATTACAGGGTGTCCCGGACCAGCTGGACCGCCTGCCGGACCAGCCGTGCTGCCTCCCGTATCTCGTCCTGGGTAGCCTCGCCTCTGGCATTGGCCTGATAAGCCAGCTGATTTACATTATTGCCGATGGCGTTCAGCTCCCGGAGCAGAGCGGCGTAGGTATCGGGGGGCCGGGGCCGGAGGTTGACGCCCATGATGAGCTGGCGGAGCATAGGTTCGATTTTGAGCCCGGCGGTCTGGGCGGTCTCCGTCAGCCGGGCGTAGTGGGCGGCGTCCAGCCGCAGGGTGATGGTCTTATGGGGTTTCACCGAACTGCCTCCTCTCTCTTTCGGACCGGGTGCTTCTGGTGGGTGGGACGGAGGCCGTCGGCGTCACATACCATACAGTGCGCTTGCTCTCCGCAGGCGTCCTTCAACAGATGGGCCATACACGCATCAAATGAATGCCAGTCCCGGTCTCCGCTCACAAGGAAATAGTGCATATTGGTCTCACGGTATATCAGCTTGATGCCGCTTCGGTGTGTGAGAACGGCTACGCCATAAACAACCAGGTCATTTGAGCCCGGATATGGCGAGACCTCTACAGCCGCGTCACAAAATGGGGTGTCGTGGGCGGCAAGCGCAGCCTTTATCCTTTCTGTGTTCTCGGCCTGGTGCTCCCGAAAATACTGGATGTAGCTAAGGTGTTCCCGCAGTTTGGGCACATAGTTCCGCTGGTCCAGTCCCACATACAGCTTTCTGCCACTCCCAAACACAAGGGAGTAATCACTGTGCCCATGGTACTTCCCACGGCAGGGCGTTCGGATGACCTGATAGGAAGTCTCACCAAAAAGCCGCTGGATAGCTTCTTCCAGCAGCCTTGTCTCTTTTTTGCTGTAAATATGGATGCCTCCTGTCTGTGATAGGATGTGGGCGGAGCGCCGCCCACGCAAAAACGTCCCTCAAATTGAGGGACGTTTTTGGGGATGGGGTATCAGGGGCGAAGCCCCTGACCTGCGGCATTTTGCTGTCAAAATGCCATGCTGGCGCGGACAGCGGCGCAAGCGCCGCTGTCTCACCGTACCGGGACTGTTTTCCGGCGGGGCGGTTTCTTGGGTCCTTTCCGGGCAGCCTGTGGATGCTCCTTCCTGGGGGTAGCCGGTTCCTCTACCGGAAATGGGTCCTCCTCCAGGAAGGACAGCAGTTCATCCACCCGTTCCTCCACCGGGGGCTCCACGGTGTAGCCTGGGAGCAGGACCCCGTTGACACAAAAGCGGTCCTTCTGGTCCTTGGGGATCGGAGGGGATAGTTCGGTAAACAGGTGGGCATAGGCATTGATCCGGCCTTGCAGGTAACGCTCCATCTCCTCTTTTGTACCAAACCGCTTGTCGCTCTGCCCGGCGATCCGCCAGCCTTCTCCGGTGAAGTCCGGGTTCGGGTTGTGGATGGTATTGTAATGGAGATACCAGGACAGGCACCAGGCGTCGGTCACGGATTCCTGCCTGGCACGGTCATAATGGGTACGCTCGGAGACGCGGTAGGTCATTTTGTAGACCATGTTGCTGCGCTCATAGTTGTCATATCGGTCCTTTTTCCATTGGTTGGACGTATGATCGACGGGCAGGACCATCAGATATTGTTGGGCTTTGCGGATGGCCGCCGTCTCCGCCGCCTGCTTCAGCCACTCTTTTTCCAGCTCAGAGAATTTGGCAAAGATCTCTTTCTCGCGGGCCACACTGGCCTCTTCCAGTTCCGCCAGTTCCGTGCGCGGCAGCTTGACCAGCTCCGCCACATGGTCCTGGTCTTTGCTGGAATAGATGCGGGTGGAGACCTCGATCTCCCGTCCGGGGTCGATATGTGTGTATGCCATAGCCGCCCCCTATCGCGCCATCGCCACACGCTGCTTGCGGTGCGGGGCTTTCTTGGCCATGGGGCGTGCGGCTCTGACCGGAGGCAGCTTTTGCTCCTGTCTGGTCTCCGGCTGGGTAGGAGCGGAGGCAGGCTCTGGGGCCTGTTCCATGGACGTTTTCCCTTCCAGCACCGCCTCCGGCTCGGCGGGACGCTCCTTTTTGGGCGGCTCCTTCACAAGATCGCTGTCCTCTAGGCAGTCCAGCAGGGCCTCCAGCGTGACCGGCTCTCTTTGTGGGGACGGCGGCATGAGGGAGTATCCTTGCAGAAGCTGGCCGTTGACACAGAACAATTCCTTCGCTTCCGCCGGAATAGGTGGGGACAGACTCTCAAAACGGTCTGCATACAGGTCAAATCTGCTCTGGACATATTTCTGCGCCCCTTCCAGGGTCTTGTACTTTTTGCTGCCCTCATATTCGATACGCTCTCTGGGAGACCGGGTATAACTCCAGTACCCTTGCGCCAGGCCGGGGGCTGTGTAGGACAGCTCCCAGCTCAGTTTCCACTCGTCCCCGGCCTTTACGATGTGGAACGTCATTTTGTAGACCAAGTTGCTGATCTCCCAGGAACCATCCTTATGGCGCTTCCACTCATTTCCGGTGTGCATCACCTCCGGCGTCCGCAGGTACTCTATCGCTTTTTGCAGGAGAAGGGTCTGAGCTCCATGCTGGTCCCAGGTGGTGATCGCCTTTTTCATATCCTCAAAAACCTTTTTCTCTTCCGCCTGGCTGGCCTTCAACTGCTTTTCCAGGTCCTTCATGGGGACATTCAGAAACGGCTTGAAGTCGGCTCTTTCGCCGTGGTAGTTGATCTGCCGACTGACCTCCAGATAGGACCCCTCCCGTAGATAGCCTTCACTTGGGCTGATCTCATAAAATGACTTCTTTCCCATGGGATAGGTTCACCTCCTTCTATCTGGCCGGACCGCCTGGGGTCTGCCGGTTTCGGTTGGGCTGCCATCCTTTCTGATACCGATGCTCCATCAGGATGACACGATTCAGCTCCGCTTCATTTTTCGGGAGATAGCGCAGCCGCCGCACCGTCCCATACTCGGTAAAAAACTGCTCCCTGTTCCGGCGGTATTCCTCCACCGGTAGCACAAGGCGCTCTCCAGAGCGAAAGGTCAGTTCCAATGCGGAAATATCCAGCACGTCCTTTGGCAAGCGGCGGAGCTGGGCCGCGTAATCGAAGGTCCGTACTGACCCAATGGGATTCCTTGGACGCCCACCGGTCAGTGTGATGTGATATGCCCGCTGCTGTGCGGCTCCCTGCTCCAGCGTGGTCCAGATCCGGTAGTCGTCGGAATCCCGCAGGAATACGTTGCGCTCCTTGACACATACGCCGCCGCAGGGCCTGGGCATCCAATAAAAGATCCGGTCCTCCATATTGGGCTCCGCCACAGCCGCTTTGATGATCTCCAAGTCCAGACGGAATCCATACAGGGGCGGTTCCTCGTCTTGGGGCAGGGTGTGCTTCATCAAAAAGGGCAGTAGCTCGATCCTCGTGTCCTTCATCGCTCTTCACCGTACCATAGCCATGGAGCGCTTGCTCTTGTGGCACATCCGGCCGCGAGTCCTGCGCGGCTGGTAGTTCGGGTCCAGATACTTGGCCTCAAACTCCGCCGCCGTCAGCCGCTCCATACCCTGGCGCTGGTCAAAGTCGCCGGGTGCCAGGTCCACATAGCCGCTGGGCGGCAGGGGGAGGGGGCTGGCCGTGAGGACCGTCCCAAAATGCTCCACCGTGATATGCCGCCCCAGCAGGCAGGGACGGCCCCAGTCCTCCGGGTCTGTCTGCATCTCATAGAGGTACATCCACTTGGGAAGGGTGGACCGATCCACCCGCAGGGTAGTGAACAGGCCGGGGATAGTCAGTATCTCGACCGCTTCAAATGTTTCTGTGCTGGCGTTGATGGGGTACATGATGCTCCTCCTATCTCCCCTCGATTTGAGGGGACTTTTTGGGCCGGGGTCCCCGGCGGGAAACGAAAGGGATATCCTCAGCCAGTTGATACCGTTTGGCCAGCTCCTCCGGTGTCACACGGTCTCCGCAGATATACGCGCCGATACCGATACAGCGGGTCAGCCTCCGGTCCGTGTGGATGCCGTTTCGGTCCTCCCACCGGCCGACCACCTGGGCCTGCTCCTGCATGGTCTGACGTACATCCGGGTTGTCCCGCGATGGCCGCAGTTCATATTGGTACAGCTCGTCCGGGGTCAGCGGGGCGCGGTACATCACCTCGCCCCAGGCCCGGAACGCGCCATGCTCCACCGTAATACGTTCATCGTAGTTCAGAAAGCCCATCAAAGGGTTGTCCGGCTCCCTGGGGTAAGTTCCTACGTCTACGGGCCGTTGGGTGGAGTAATAGCGGTAAAGCTCCTGCTGTTCTATGGCAGTTCCCTCCTTTTTTACAATGGTCTCGCAATCTCCCCTCAAATTGAGGGGACTTTTGCGGTGCGGGCCTGTTTCTTCCGGCTGGGAGCACGCTTCTTCTGCCGTTGCGGCACAGGCTCCGGGAGTGGACTCTCCAAACAGTAGCTCTCAATACCGTCGATCAGCTTGGCGGCAGTATCCCGGATGCACTCCAGGGAGGAACGCAGTTCCTTTTGTTCCTTGCCGCTGCTCCATCCGGTAATGTAGCCGAAGGAGTAATCTCCGGTATCCAGGCCAAGATACTGACAGACCGTATAAGCAATGCTTTCGGCCTCTACCTCGCGGGTGCGCCGGTTCTTTTCGTGAGCCCCGAGAACGATCCCGCCTTCCGCCGGAAGTGCGTGCAGCTTGGCATGGGCCATCTCATGGATCAGCGTCTTGATGGTCTGGGCCTCGCTCATGCCAGAGCGGAGGGTGATCTTCTTCTCCGCGTGGTGGTAGGCTCCATGCACGCCTGGGGGCAGGTCTCCCTCGACAACTGTGACAGGGGAGAGGGACTTTAAGGCGGACAGAAGTTTTTCATAGCCCTCCACGGTGCCTGTCAGAGACTCTACGCCCAGTTTTGGGACCTCCCGCCCCTCTGTTTGGCTGATATCGAACACAGTAGCCGTGGTGAAACCTGTTTTCTTCACCCATTTCTGCTCCCTGGTAGTCTGTCCGTCCGGGCCGGTCTCCTCCACCTCCTCCCGCGTCCAGTAGGGACAGGGGGCCAGGATGGTGATGCCGGTCTCTCCCTTTTTGACATGACGGCCAAATTTTCGTTTCCAGTCTCCATACCCCGCCACCATGGAGGCGTGCGGACACTGGAGCTTGATAAGACAAACATTGCCGCAGCTGTATTGGTGCAGCTTGGAGAGGGAGCGCAGATAGGCAGAATATCGGTCGCTCTGGAACAGGTCTGTGATGCCGGCCTCCAGTTTGTCCGTCAGCTCCCGCACACGCTCCATGCGCTCTTGATACTCGATTTTTCACACCTCCTGGAAAGTTCCCTCAATTTGAGGGGACTTTTGAATACGAAAAAAACCTGGCCATGGTACGTTATCGTTCCATGCCAGGGTCTTTTTTGTGACGCCGGGGCCTCCAGTCCGGGTGGCCGGGCGGAAGGTCCTCCCGTAGGTCCGCTACCCGCTGTTTCATACTCTTCCGGGCGGCCTGCTCGTCTCCGAAGTAACGGCCAAAGTTGTACCCCTGGAAATTGTCGTGGGCGTAGCACTTCCATGTGACGTAGGGGGAGACCTCCGTGGGGCTGTATCCCAGGACTACCTCCGTATCACCTACCCGGCAGCTGTCAATGATCTCATAGCTCTTGCACATCCGCTTCTCCGGCATCCTGTCACCTCGTTGGAGCGTCCGCCTTTTTGACGCCCTTATCAGCCTCGGCCTTTGCCTTTTGACGCTCAATGGCCCGCTTCCGAAGGTCCAGCGCCTCAAAGACGCCCCGCTTTACATCGGGGATGGTCGTGCGCTTATCCGGGAAGTAGGGCCGCAGGTCCTCTTCCGTCAGGGTGATCTTCAGCGGCGGCGTCTCCTCCCGCTTGGTGGGGGCCACGGCCTGTTCGATTTTCTCTGTGGTCAGCTTCCCGGCCTTGCTGTCCTCCTTCAGCTCTTTGGCTTTGGCCCCGGTAGGCACCTTGTCCTCCTTCTGGATGGCATCTGCCAGGACCTTCTGCTCCGCTGGCTTCATCTGAGCGATATCTGCGCCGGTATTGACCGGGAGCTTGCCCTTATCCACCATGGTTTGGAGGTCTGGGACCAACTTGTTCAGCGCCTTGTACCGCTGGATGGTGGCGGGGCTCTCACCAACCTGCTTCGCCAGTTCTTCATCCGCCGTCATAGGCTTCTGGCCATTGGCTTCCATCTGGGCCTTTTCTTCCTTGGTACGGCGACCCATCTTCCGCTTCATCGCGTCGGTTTTCATCTGATAGGCCCGGGCCTTCTCCATGGGGCTGATCTTCTCGCGTTTCAGGTTGGAATCCACCATGTAGATCACGGCGGAATCATGGTCCATGTTGCGGATGGTCGCCGGGATGTGGGTCAGCCCGGCCCGCCGGGCACCATGCTTGCGGCGGTGGCCCGCCACCATGATATAGCGGCCGGGTTTCTTCTCGTTGGGGATGACCGTTACGTTTTCCAGTACGCCAAACTGCCGGATGCTCTCCGTCAGTTCATCCATGTCCTTATTATCTTCCACCAAGAAGGGATGCTCGTCAAAATCGTCGATCAGGTCGATGGGCATGGAGACTATTTTGCCCACGTCGCCATCCTCAAAGATTTGGAACTTGAAGTCCTTGGGGATCTCCTCTTCCTGATTCGGACTGGCTGTATCAACGGCGGCGGCCTTGTCACCCTCCGGGGCCTTCTTCTCATCGGTGGGCTTGGCGGTGCCAGTGGCGGCGGGCTTGTCGCCTTCCGGGGCCTTCTTCTCGTCGGCAGGCTTGGCGGTGCCAGAGGCAGCAGTCTTGTCACCCTCCGGGGCCTTCTTCTCATCGGCGGGCTTGGCGGTGCCTGCGGCGGCGGCCTTGTCACCCTCCGGTGCCTTCTTCTCATCGGCGGGCTGAGCGGTGCCAGTGGCGGCGGGCTTATCGCCCTCCGGGGCCTTCTTCTCATCGGTTGGCTTGGCGGTGCCAGCAGCGGCCTTGTTCCCCTCCGGGACTTTCTTCTCGTCGATGGGCTTGGCGGTGCCTGCGGCGGCCTTGTTCCCCTCCGGGACCTTCTTCTCGTCGATGGGCTTGGCGGTGCCTGCGGCGGCGGCCTTGCCACCCTCCGGGGCCTTCTTCTCATCGGCGGGCTTGGCGGTGCCTACGGCGGCGGCCTTATCACCCTCCGGGACCTTTTTCTCATCGGCGGGCTTGGCGGTGCCTGCGGCGGCGGCCTTGTTACCCTCCGGGACCTTCTTCTCGTCGATGGGCTTGGCAATGCCAGTGAGGGCGGTCTTGTCGCCTTCCGGGACCCTCTTCTCGTCAGCAGGCTTACCAGGGACTGTGTTTGGGGATGTCTGTGTGTCCTTCACATCTTCTTTAGGAGCTTCCCCCGGCGGGGACGTGCTGGAGACCGGAGCCCGAAACGCTCCGATCAGAGGATTTTTCTTAGGGTCAGCCACAATAGATTCCTCCTGTCATAATTTGAATTATCGAAACGTCCCTCAATTTGCGGGACATTATCGCCTCAACTGTTTCAGCTGGGATGGGAAAAGTCATGCTGGACCGCAGCCTGATAATAGGGGCTCATGGTGACTGGGGCGTTATATAGGGCGGTCAGCAGATAGGCGCGGATGTTGCGGATCTCTGTCGTGTTGCGCCTCATGCAGTCAAACACGTATTCCAGATGGCCGTTGTCCAGCATTTGCAGACGCCCCTTCACCTGCTCAGCCAGCATCTCCGCCCCTCCGATACGAAAGGTAGGCCGGGTGCTGCATAGCGTGTCCACGATCAGCTCTGTCACACTTTCCACGTCCTCATAACCAAACTGCTGGCAGAGAAGGGGAAATTCGATTGCTTCTTCCACTTCTCTCCGGCACTCGCCTCGATCCATCCATCCGCTCTCCGGTCCTGTGGCAGATGGATGGATAGATGGATAAAGCTGACTGAGATCAGTCTGATTAGATTCAATATAACTTGCGTCCGATTTTCGGAAGTCTGCACTTCCGATAACCGGAAGTCTTGACTTCGGTTTTTCGGAACCCTTGACTTCTGTTTTTCCGAAGTCTTGACTTCCGAAAATCGGAAGTCTGGGAATGTCCTGCGGCGCAGCGGGTTGCGGCGGTATGGCGCGGGTAGTGAAGCGTTTGACATAGATTTTGGTGGGGCGGCCCTGCCCCTGCTTGACACGCTCAATGAGGCCGAACCCTTTCTTACCGGTGTCCAGCTCCGCCAGGAGTCGGACCGCCTTTTCATGGCCGCAGTTCAGGTCCTCCTGTATCTCTTCCAGGGTGTAGTAGATGTAGACATGCCCCGACTTATCGTACCACCCGTTCTTGGCAGACAAGCTCATGCGGTCCAGCAGGAGGCCGTACAATAGTTTGGCGTCTGTGGACAATTTCTTGAAAGCCTCCCCGGTAATGAGCTGCCGGGGAATACGGTAGAAAGCAAATTGATTGCTCTCGTCGCCGTAATAATAATCAAATTCCATAGTGAGCCTCCTGTCGTTTGGACATAAAAAAAAGGGCGTTCCTTTCGGAACGCCCATAGGGATAGGGGAGTGCTGAATGGCAGTCAGCGGACATATCAATCTTCGGGAAGAAAACGAAAAAACTCGTCTTAACTTTCGTTAAAACGAGTTTTTTCTGTTTCCTTTTGGTGGAGATAAGCGGGATCGAACCGCTGACCTCTTGAATGCCATTCAAGCGCTCTCCCAGCTGAGCTATACCCCCGTATAACTCTCCCCAAAATTTCTTTCGGGGAGAAAATTGTTCTTGTCGAACAAACAAGGAAACATTGTTAAATTGTCAAATTGGGGCTTATGCTGTCGCTCATGTGGGGGTACGCGCGTGCGCGTTTACGGCTCCCAGCTGAGCTATACCCCCATATGCACCATTTACGGCGCGTTTTGTATGTTACCACAGCATTTCTTATTTGTCAAGCTCTTTTCGCTCTTTTATGCCGCAACTCGCTGTTTTTCCCGTTGGGATCCCCGGCAGGTTCCCCCACAATACCTTCCGCGTAAAATTGGCATACTCCACACGACAAGCATATCTGCTCTCCTAGTGTCGGGCACCTGAAATCCGCTCCAAGGTACCATACAGAGAGAAAATACAGTTCTCCCTCTCCGGACAATCTCTGCAGGAGTTTCATCACACTGCAGGAGAAAACAGCAGGGAA